>NZ_JBQCIE010000017.1:0-80639 GCF_051954055.1 Humibacter sp.
CCCGCTTCACCACGAAAGACGATGTGGCGTGGGCGCAACACCTGCTGGACGACCCGCGCAGCAACGAACAACTCGCCTTCGACACCCTCCTGGCCGTGCTCCACGACGGCGCCGCCTGCGATACCAGCACCACCTTCCGCACCGAGCGGCCCGCGGTGCGCGTCATCACCGTCATCAACACAACCGACACCGACACAACCGACACCGACCGCGGTGACGACCCGGAGCGCGGTGAGAGTGAACCTGGCACGGGCATCCCGTCAGGTCAACTCGAGGGCTCCGCGTTCGCCGTCCCGCACACCGTGGTCGAGGCGACCGTCTGCACCGACGGGGTCGTGCCGATCACCGTCGACCGGTCAGGACGCGCCCTCAACCTCGGCCGAACCCGCAGACTCTTCAGCCCCGCCCAACGCGTCATCCTCCGCGCCCGGGACGGCGGATGCCTCTGGCCCGGCTGCGACCGACCACCCTGGCAAACCGAAGCCCACCACATCAACAACTACGCCGAACACCACGGCAGAACGGACATCGCCGACGGCGTCAGCCTCTGCAAGTTTCATCATCTCAACCTGCACAACAACCACTGGAGAATCCGCAGACGAGGCACCCAGTACGAGCTGATACCGCCGCCCGGGATGAACCTGGCACCGATACCCCTCCACCCCAAGAGCACCACCTGGGAACAGGTACGTCGATGCACCGGATGAGCACGCCCGCCCGACCCAACCCCGGGCACGAGCACCTCGAAGCATCCCGAGCCGCAGGCGCTGCCCGCAGGCACGAGCACCTCGAAGCATCCGGCCGTCGGCGCAGGCCACGCACACCATCCGGGCCGTCGGCGCAGGACACGCAAACCATCCCGAACCGCGGGCGCAGACACAGACCATGAGCCATCCCGGTTGCGTGAGAACGGACCCGCGCGGCCGGCTCTCGCGCAACCGTGACGCTGCGCCGGGCGGGAACCACACGACGACGGCGGTCGAGGTGCTCCTGAACGCTCAGATCAACTACGCGGCCTGGTCCTTCAGACGGAGCCATGCCACACGACGCTCGGCCTGCCTCGACGGGTCCGCCACCGGCGACGCCATCAGGAGACGCCTACTGTACGGATGCTGCGGATCACGCGTGACCGCCTCACCGTCACCGCTCTCCACGATCTCACCGTGATACATCACGACCACGCGGTGACAGATGCGTCGCACCACACCGAGATCGTGCGAGACGAACAGGTACGACACACCGGTGTCCCGCTGCAACGAGATGAACAGATCGAGAATCGCCGCCTGCGTCGTCAGGTCCAGCGCACTCACCGGTTCGTCGCAGACGATCAACCGGGGCTTGCGTACCAGCGCACGTGCGATCGCGATCCGCTGCCGCTGCCCACCGGAGAACTCACTCGGATACCGGTCCACCACCGAACCCGGCAGCCCGACCCGCTCGAGCATCTCCCCCACTGCCGAACGCGCGGCACCTCGACGAGTCCCGGCCGCCGTCAACGGCTCCGCCAGGATCTCGCCGATCGTCAGCTGCGGATCCAGCGACCCATACGGATCCTGGAAAACCACCTGGATGCTCGACGCCAGCGCACGACGCTCCGCGCCCTTCGCGTGCGTGATGTCCTTGCCGTCGAACGTGATCGTTCCGCTGGCGACGGGTGCGAGCCCCAGGATCGCCTTGCCCAGCGTGGACTTTCCCGAACCGCTCTCCCCCACCAGCCCCAGGCACTCGCCCGCGCCGATCTCGAGGGACACGCCCTTCAACGCCCGGAACGCCTGCTTGCGGCGTCCACTCGTGTAGTCGACGCAGACATCCGAAACGGTGAGCAGGTCCGGTCGTTCCTCTGTTGCCACACTCACGCAAGAACCTCCTTCTCGGCGCCGACCGCCGCGTCGACCCGGGCTGTGGGCACCGCGGCACGGGCACTGCTGTCAACCCGCGACGCGTACTCCGCATCCAGCTCCGCTCGCGGCGCAGCGTCATCCAGCGAAGCGCTGATCAGCTCGCGCGTGTACGCCTCGGCGGGCGAACCGAAGACGTCGTGCACCGTGCCCGACTCCACGATCGATCCCTTCTGCATCACGACCACACGATCGCAGATGTCGGCGACCACACCGAAGTTATGCGTGACGATGACCAGCGCCGTGCGGTACTCGGCCTGCAGTTCACGCAGGAGTTCGAGCACCTCCGCCTGCACTGTGACATCCAGAGCCGTCGTCGGCTCGTCCGCCACGAGAACCGAAGGGTTGCCGGCCAAAGCGCCAGCGATGAGCACGCGCTGCGCCATGCCGCCGGAGAGCTGGTGCGGATACGACGCCATCACCCGTACCGGGTCCACGATGCCCACCCGCTCCAGGAGTGCCAGGGAACGCGCCTTCGCCTCCCGTTTCGACAGTCCGTGCACGTGTCGGAGCGGCTCCGTGAGCTGGTACCCGATCGTGTAGCTCGGGTCGAGGTTCGACATCGGTTCCTGCGGGATGTATCCGATCACGCTGCCGAGCAGCTTCGCCCGCTGCTTGCGGCTCAGCTTCGACACCTCGCGTCCCTCGATCCACATCGCGTCGGCGCACGAGTGCCCGGTGCTCGGCAGCAGGTCGAGGATCGAGAACACGGTCTGCGACTTGCCCGATCCGGACTCGCCCACGATCCCCAGCACCTCCGCCGGCGCGACGTCGAGATTGATGCCGTGCACCACCTCGACCTCGCCCTGGGCGGTGTCGTACGACACGTGCAGGTTCTCGATCTGCACCGCCGAATCGGTCGGCGCGTGCACCAGGACACCGGTCGTGGTCGAACCGAACTCGGATGCATTCGCACGAGAAGCGCGAGACCGCTTACGCGGCTTCGGGGTGCGCACCGCGACGAGCTCGGCGAACGTCGACCCAGCGATGGCGAGCGCCGCAATCGCGATGCCGAGCGCGAGCGACGGCCACAACAAGAGGAGCGGATCCAGCAGGATGTTCTGGAATCCGTCGTTCATCATCGCGCCCCAGCTCGGCGTTTTCGCGCTGCCGATGCCGAGGAACTGCAGACCCGCCTGGATGCCCATGGCCATGCCGGCGGTCAGCGCGGTCTGGATGATCACCGGTGCATACACCGACTTGACGATGTGCTTCGCCATGATCCGCAGGTGTCCCAGACCTGCTACGCGCGCGGCATCCACATACACCTCGTTGCGAACGCTCATCGTGGTCGAGCGGGCCAGCCGGTAGTACCCGGGCGCCATCAGCACACCGATGGTCGACATCAGCAGCTCGAAGTTGTTCCGGCTACCCGCGGCGACGATGAGCAGGATGATCATGCCCGGCACGGACTGCAGAGCGTCGCTGATCCAGGTGGCCACCTGGTCGAACTTGCCCCCGAAGTATCCGGCGGCGACACCGGAGGGAACGCCGATCACCAGCGCGACGACCACGGTGATGAAGGCGCCCCACAGCGTGAGCTGGGTTCCGTAGATGAGCCGGCTCAGGACATCCCGCCCGCTGCTGTCACCACCGAGCGGATGCCCAGGCCCGGGCGGTGCCTTCGTCAGCGTGTAGGTCACGAGGTTGGGGTCGTGCGGTGCCAGCATCGGCGCGAGCACGGCGACGAGCACCAGGATCAGCAGCACGGCGAGCGAGACGGCACCGGCCGGCCGCTTCAGGAACTGAACGAACAGCGACGAGCGGGATGCCGCGCGCGGATCGATGGATTCGGCGATGGGAGCACTCATTGCACACGTGCCTTCGGGTTGAGCCAGCCGAGCACCAGGTCGAGCAGGAAGTTGACGACGACCACGAAGGCGACCGTCACGACCGTGATGCCGAGCAGGATGGGGATGTCACCGTTCTGCGACGAACCGTTGGTGAGCGCGCCGATGCCGGGAAGAGCGAACACCTGCTCGACCACGATCGCGCCGGAGAGCAGGCCGACGAACATGAGCGCGAGAACCGTCACCGACGACGGCGCCGCGTTGCGCAGCAGGTGCAGTGTCACGCGAGTGGTGGACAGTCCTCGGCTGCGCAGCGTTCGGGCGTAGTCCTGGCGGTTCGCCGTGATCATCGCGTTGCGGAGCTGCTCGGCGATCATCACGATCGCGCCGAGAGCGAGCGCGACGGCCGGCAGTGTGATGGAGCGCAGCCATCCTCCGATCGACTCCGTCGGCGCGGTGTAGCCGACGGCGGGAAACCAGCGCAGATCCACGGCGAACCAGATGACCAGCACGATGCTCACCCAGAACCCGGGCAGGGCGAACAGAACGACGGATGCCGTCTTCACCACCCGGTCGACGATGCTTCCGGGCCGGAGACCGGCCAGCACGCCGAACAGTCCGCCAAATACGGCGGAGAGGATCATCGCGAACGTGACAACGGAGAGCGTCACCGGCAGTTTGAGGGCGATCTGCGACCACACCGTCTGCGAGTTGCGCCATGACGTGCCGAGATCGCCGACCACGAGGTGGCTGATCCAGTCCCAGAACTGCACGAGGAGCGGACGATCGGTGCCCAGCTGCTGCGCGAGCACCTGCTGGGCGTGCGGGGTCGCGGCGCTGCCCAGCAGCCCGACCGTGGGATCGGGGATGGCTGCATGCGCGAGGAAGAACGTGCCGGTCGCGACCACGACGAGCAGCACGAGGCCGGAGACCAGCCTCCTGAGGGTGAATCTGAGCATCGGGCGGGCATCCTGACGATGGCGGAAATGGGGAGAGAAGGGGGGACGGGTCGGGTCCTCGCGTTCAGGCGACGACCCGACCCGCCACGCTCACGACTTCGGCTGGATCTGCCGCAGTGTGGGGAACATCATGCCGACGACGGGCGTCACCTGGATGTTCGAGGTGGAGATGTAGCTGTTGTTCGCCTGGTACCAGACCGAGAACCATCCCATCGACGTGATGAGCTCGTTGAGCTTCTTCACTTGGGTCGCCTGATCCTTCGGATCCGCGTTCAACACGGCATCCACCTGCTGCTGCACCTTCGGGAACTTGTCGACCTGCGGTGTCGGGTTGTACCACTGCGGCAGGTTGATCTGACGCTGAACCGTGGCCACCGGGTTGGAGTCCATCGCGATGACCGCCACGAACATCGGGTAGGTCGGCGCGTTGGCCTGGTAGTCCATGTACTGCATGTTGTCCCAGGCGACCTTGATGTTCAGCTGCTTGAACACCTGGTCGACGACCGGCTGCCAGGCCTGGAACGGCTGCGCCATCGGCATGTGCAGCGAGAAGCCGTCCGCGTATCCCGCCTCGGCCATCAAACTCTTCGCCTTGGCGATGCTCGTCTTATACATCGAATTCAGCGACGGGTCGTTGCCGGCGCCGCCCGCGGGGAACACCTGGTTCGTGAACTTGCCGTCGCCATTGCCGATCGACTTCAGCGTCGCCTCGCCGTCGAACGCGTAGTTCAGCGCCTGACGCACGCGTTCGTCGCCAAGCGGCTTGAACTTCTCGCCGGAGCGGTCGGTGAACTGCAGTCCGACCCACATCGATGGCTTGGACGCCACGTTCCAGCCGTTCGTCTGCGCCTGCTTCAGAGCCGTCGGGTCGCCGTAGTTCACGTTGATCTGCCCGGAGACCATGGCGTTGTCGCGAGCCGTCGCATCCTGGATCGGCTGGATCGTGAGCGGGTCGAACGGGAAGTCCTTGGCGTCCCAGTAGCCCTTCACCTTCTCGAACTTGTACGAGGAGCCCGGAACGCTGGACTTGTCGAGCGTGTACGGGCCGGAGCCGACCGGCGTTTTCGACAGGGTTCCGGCGTCGATCGCCTTGGGCGCCATCATGTAGCTGCGGCCGATCGCCATCAGGTAGAGCATCGTGTCGTCGCGCTTCGACAGGTCGATCTCGACCGTCTTGTCGTCGACGGCGACGATCTTGGACACGTTGCCGTATGCCTCGCTGGAGCGGGCTCCGGCCTTGAGGTACTCCAGGCTCTTCACCGCGGCGGCCGCGTTGAAGGCCTCGCCGTCGCTGAACTTCACGCCGGTGCGCAGGTGGAACGTGTACTTGAGTCCGTCGGATGACACGTCCCAGCTCTTCGCGAGCGCGGGAACCGGCTTGCCGTCGCCGTCGGAGGCGACCAGCGGGTCGTACACCGCGGACAGGTAGGGACCGTCGAACCCGATGTCGGCCTTGGAGGGATCCCAGTTGGTCACGTCGGCGAAGTTGCCGATGTTGAGCGGGCCCGCGGCTGCGGCCTTTCCGCTGCTCGTCGTCGATGACGATGACGAGCCGCCGGCCGAGCATCCGCTGAGCGCCAGGACGAGCGCAGCGGACACCGCGAGTGCAGCTGTTGCTTTCTTCATTCGTTGTTCTCTCGGTTGGCGTTTCAAGGGATGGAACCTCGTTGTGATCGCCGGCAAGTCGGCTTCGCCGGCGTGCCCGTCGCGGGCGCCTACCTGTGAGAGGTCGACGTCACTTCGATGTGCCGTGGCCGTCATTCTACAGTTGTTGACACAAAACTCAACGCGGGTGCATGCCTGCACCGCGGGCATCCGGAACGCGCCGGCAGACCCTGCACAGAGTGGCCATCCGCGTGCACTCCTGGTCAACTGGAGCACCTCGCCGGGCAGTCGAGGCCAAGATCGTATACAATCTGGATGGTCGTGTTACGACCTCAGATGTGCGAGGTGAAGATGCCGGTGACGATGCCCGTATCCCCCACGACGCTGCCCGCTGCGACGAGGCCGCAGACCGTCGCGACGAATGTCGCACGGAACATCAACGACTTCCGCGTGGCCGTGAGCGACGCGTTCGTTCCGCTGCAGGTGACCGCCTCGCACGCGGACGGCTTCCGCAGCGTGATCCGCGGCGCCGCCGTCGACGAGGTGCACGTCACCGACCTGCGTGCCGCGCCGCACGTCGTCGAGCGGACGCCCGAGCTCGTGTCCCGGGGCGGACGCAACTACTTCAAGGTGAGCCTCATGCTCGCCGGTCGCGGCCTGCTCATCCAGGACGGCCGCGAGGCGGTGCTCGAACCGGGCAGCCTCGCCGTGTACGACACGTCCCGCCCGTACTCGCTCGTCTTCGACGAGGAGTTCCGCACCATGGTGGTGATGTTCCCGCACCACCTGATCACGCTGCCGGCCGATCTGGTCGGCGAGTTGACGGCGGTGAGCATCTCGGGCAGCGACGGTGTCGGAGCCGTCGTCGCGCCGTACCTCAGCCAGCTCGCCGTCAACCTCGATCAGCTGGCGGGGAACGTCGGTGCGCGGCTGGCGCACAGCGCGCTCGATCTCGTGACGACCGTCTTCACCCGCGAACTCGGACTGGACGACGCAGGAGGCGATCCGCACCGGGCGCTGATGCAGCGCATCCGTGCACACATCGACCGGAACCTGGCGTCGACGGACCTGTCACCCGCGTCGATCGCGGCGGCGCACTTCATCTCCACCCGGCACCTGCACGCGCTGTTCCAGGAGCAGAAGACGACGGTGTCCACGTGGATCCGGCTGCGCCGACTCGAGCAGTGCCGGCGCGACCTCGTCGACCCGGTGTACGCCGACCGGTCGGTGGCGGCCATCGCGGCACGGTGGGGATTCGTGGATGCCGCGCACTTCAGCCGCGCGTTCAAGTCGCTGTTCAACGTCTCCCCCAGCGAGTTCCGCGCGACGCACTGACGCGGGTTTGCCCTGACCGGGGCTTGCTGACCCGACCTTGCCGCCAAGGGCACGTCGGTTGACTGTCGGCGCGCGATCCGCTGTGCGGTCTTGAGCGGGCATCGGACCCGCAAGACGCTGGCCACGAGGGCTCGCATCGGCGCGGCCCGGTGAGGAGTCAGCATGGCCGACAGCACAGCCGACACCAGTACCGAAGACGCAGCAGACGACGAGTGGCGCACGTACGACGAGTTCGCGGCGGGGATCGACACGTATCGCCTGCCGAACACGTCTCTCGACGGCACGAACGTGACCGTTACGCTCGATGATGGCACGAGCATCCGTCTCGCATTCGGATCCGAGACGGTGACCTGGTCGGCGTCCGGATCCATGGAGGCGGCCGAGGGCACGAACGACCCGTATGACGCGGTGCAGGTGCGCGATGACGTGCTGTTCGTGCACCTTCCCCTGAGCAGCAGGGCGAACGAGGCGCTCACGATCGTCTACTCCACGACGACGAACCGCGCACTAGCCGTGCAGTCACACATCGACGATGTGGCGGTCGGGGGCGTTCCTCGGGTGTCGCAACGGTTCTGGGCCGGCACCACCGACGCGGGCGACGTATCCGGCGAGGTGCCGGCGCCCAGCCGCGACCTGATCGGCAAGCGCAACGTGTACCGGTACAGCCCGCACCACCTCTACGAGCACGTGTATCTCTCCAGCAAGCGCTACTCGTGGCAGTGCCTTGAGGGCGTGCAGCGCGGTCACGGCGACACGGACCTGTCGACGGTGTGGAAGTTCGCGGACGGGCTGTACCTGTTCTGCTTCCGCGAGTTCCGCATCGCGGTCGCCAGCGTTTGGCTGCACGACCTCGGCTACCAGCTGCGCACCACTGGCGTGTTCCTGGGGCTCGACGGTGAGGGCGAGCCGGAGCACTCGCGCGCGGGAGGACACATCTACCCGCTCGGGTCCGTGAGCTATCCCGACGTGCAGCCGGTGTAACGAAAGGGACGATCCATGACCGCATACGACGTCGTGAAGGCGCACTACGACGCGAACGACCGAGGCGACCTCGAGGGGATGCTCGCGCCGCTCGCTGCCGACGTGCACTGGACCGAGATGGCCGGCTTCCCGTGTGCCGGAACGTACATCGGACCTGACGCGGTGCGCGCGGGTGTGTTCGAGCGTCTCGGCCGCGAATGGGACGGCTACACGGCATCCATCACTGAGCTGCTCGATGCCGGCGACACCGTTGTCGGGCTCGGCACGTACAGCGGCACGTACAAGGCGACCGGCGAACACATGAACGTGCGGGTCGTCCACGTGTGGCGGGTGCGCGACGAGAAGGTCGTCGCCTTCGAGCAGTTCACCGACACCCTGCTCGTCGCCCGCGCGACGCACGAGTTCTGAAGCAACGCAACACGGTTCCACCCGAGATCCCTCGAGGAAGAGGCAAGCGATGAAGAAGAAGCTGATGGCGGTCACCGCGGTGGCCGCCGCCGCAATGCTCGCACTGAGCGGCTGCAGTCAAGGAGGCCAGGCATCCGGAGGCTCCGGCAGCGGCGACAAGAGCCCGATCGTGGTCGGTTCGGTCAACACCGACAGCGGTCCCGCCACGTTCCCGGAGGCGTCGCAGGCGGCGAAGGCCGTGTTCGACCAGTTCAACGCACAGGGCGGCCTCGACGGTCAGAAGATCAAGTACGTGGCACAGGACGACAAGGGCGACCCCGCGACCGCAACCGCTCTGGCCAGGCAGATCGTCGGCCAGGACGAGGCCGTCGCGATGGTGGGCAGCGCCAGCCTCATCGAGTGCGAGCTGAACGCGAAGTACTACCAGCAGCAGGGCATCCTCTCCATTCCTGGTATCGGAGTGGATCGTGGATGTTTCGACAGTCCGAACATCTCGCCGGCGAACGTCGGTCCGTTCAACGACACGACGCTGACGCTGCTGTACGGCACCCAGGTTCTGCACGCCGACCACATCTGCGCGCTGCTGGAGATCGCCGGCAACACGAAGCCCGCGTACCAGGCGGCGATCGCCAAGTGGGAGAAGGTGACGGGGCAGAAGCTGTTCTACGCGGACTACACGGTGCCGTACGGAGCATCCGACTACACCGCGTACCTCGTGAAGGCGAAGCAGGCCGGCTGCAAGACGATCATGAACAACCCCGTGGAGCCGGACTCCATCGCGATGCTGAAGAACGCGCAGGCGATGGGCTGGAACGACGTGACGTGGCTGCTGCTCACCAGCGTGTACAGCACCAACTACGCGAACTCGGTGACCGACACCGGCAAGGGCGTGTACGTTCCCGCGGAGTTCTACCCGTTCACCGAGGTCAACTCGCAGACCAAGGCGTGGCGTGACCTGATGGACAAGAACAACATCAAGCTCACCGCTTTCAGCCAGGGCGGCTACCTCGCGGCGACGCACTTCATCAGCGTGCTGAAGCAGATGAAGAAGGACGGCAAGGCGATCACTCGCGAGAACGTGACGGATGCGCTGCACAACTTGAAGCCGATCGAGGACCCGATGATCGGCACGCCCTACACGTTCGGCACCGCGAAGGTGCACGACACGAACATCTGCGGCTGGCCGATCCAGCTCATGACCGGCACGAACAAGTGGGCGCTCGCGGCCAAGGGCGGCGACAAGTGGCTGTGCATCCCGAAGGACTGACCGGATGCTGCAAGGTGCGATAGCGGGTCTCGCCTCCGGGGGCCTGTACGCGGTTCTCGCGGTCTGCCTCACGCTGATGGCGCGCCTGGTGCGAGTGGTCAACTTCGCCCAGGCCGCCACCGGCATGTTCGGCGGGTTCTGCGCGGTCTGGCTGGTGAGCATGGTGGGCTGGCCCATCCCGGTGGCGTCGGTGGTGGGCATCCTCGTCGGCGGCGCGCTGAGCGCGGTGATCGGCTGGATCGTCGCCACCTGGCTCTCCGAGGCCAACACGAGCACCCGCTCGGCCGTCACGGTCGGGCCGCTGCTGCTGCTCATCTCGCTGTCGTTCATCCTGTTCGGAAACAAGCCGCAGCCGTTCGAGCCGATCATCGCCGGCCCCGCGTTCCAGCTCGCCGGGGTGACGGTCAGCTGGCTGACGGTGACGACGGTGCTGCTTTCGGTGGTGGTCGCGGTGGCGTCGTATTTCGTGCTGAGCCGAACGGGCGTCGGCACCAGGTTGCGGGCGCTGTCGGAACGTCCGATCACGGCCGAGCTGATCGGCATCCCCTCCCGGCCGCTCAGCGTCGCGGTGTGGGCGGTCACAGGCATCCTCAGCTCGCTCGTCATCATCATCGTGGCGCCGTCGCAGGCCAACGACGCCACGAGCCTGTCGATGCTCATCGTCCCGGCCGCCGCCGCAGCGCTGGTCGGCGGCTTCCGCCGGCTGGACCTCGCCGTGATCGGGGGCCTCGGGCTCGGTGCGCTGAGCGGCGTGGTCGCCCAGATCGACGTGCTCTCGGCGGTGCGCGACTTCGTGCCGTTCCTCGTCATCGTCGGATTCCTGCTGTGGATGCAGCGCAAGGAGGTGTGGGATGCCGCGCGCTGACCGCAGCACGCTCGTCAGGTACGCCCTGCCGTTCGCCGTCGCGATCGGCGGCGTCGGCATCGGCTACGTGCTGAGCCTGTCCCTGAGCGGATACTTCGTCTACCTCGGCATCAGCGTCGTGGTGGCAACGATCGCGATCCTGGGCCTCGGCGTCGTCACCGGAAGCGCCGGAATGATCTCGCTCTGCCAGCTCACGTTCGCCGCCGTCGGCGCCTGGGTCGTCTCCGGACTCAACGTGACCAACGCGCCGGGCGGTTTCATCGTCTGGCTCATCCTGGGCGGTGCGGCAGCCGGTGCGGTCGGCGTGATCATCGGCCTGCCCGCTCTGCGGCTTCGCGGTGTCAACCTGGCCGTCGTGACGCTCGGCTTCGCGGCGGCCGCCGATGTGACG
Organism: Humibacter sp.; assembly: GCF_051954055.1. Taxonomy (NCBI): domain Bacteria; kingdom Bacillati; phylum Actinomycetota; class Actinomycetes; order Micrococcales; family Microbacteriaceae; genus Humibacter; species Humibacter sp. The sequence goes on from NZ_JBQCIE010000017.1 coordinate 11,500, forward strand.
CTCGTGCAGATCCAGTTCCCTGGGGCCGCGGCCGGCGACTCGGTGCTCCGGCCGGATGCCTTCAGCACCGACCCGCAGTTCTTCTTCTTCAGCGTGCTGGTTCTGGCCGTGTGCGCGCTGGTCATCTACTTCGTGCAGAACGGACGCTGGGGAGCCGGATGGAAGGCCGTTGCGTTCTCGGAGCGCGGCACGGCATCCGTCGGTGCCAGCGTGAGCGTGTCGAAGCTGACGGCGTTCGCGGTGAGCGCGACGCTCGGCGGCATCAGCGGCGGCCTGATCGCCGGTCAGGTGGGGCTCGCGTTTGCGTCGAGCTTCGAGCCGATCCAGTCGCTCGCGCTGTACGTGCTCTCGATCATGACCGGCGCACACCTGATCGACATGGCGATCCTTGGCGGCATCCTGTGGATCGCTGTGCCGGAGATCCTGAAGCGGCTCGGCATCGATCAGGACTGGGGCTTCGTCATCTTCGGCGCGCTGGGCGTGCAGGCGCTCGCCAGCGGCTCGACGCTCGGCGGTTCGATCCGGAACGCCTGGTGGAAACGCCAGGCGAAGGTGCAGGCCGCCGGCGAGCATCCCGCGCTGGTCGACGACGACATTGAGGCGCCGCCGAGAACCGCGGCCGTCGGCGACCCGCTGCTGGTCGTGCAGAACCTCGGCGTCGCGTTCGGTTCGGTGAAGGCGCTGGACGGCGTCAGCGTGACCGTGCGCGAGAACTCGATCACGGGCCTGATCGGCCCGAACGGTGCTGGCAAGTCGACGTTCGTGGATGCCATCAGCGGCTTCCTTCCCCAGCACACCGGAACGGTCACGCTCGCAGGCCGCGACCTGCGCGGCCTCTCCCCAACGAAACGCGCCCGCGCCGGGCTGCGTCGCACGTTCCAGCAGGACCGGGTTCCGCCGAGCCTGACCGTCGAGGCGTACGTGCGGTTCGTCGCACGGCGACGCCTGTCGCTGCAGCAGATCGAGGAGACGCTGGAGTTCTTCGGATGCCCGCGGGCACGCACCCGGCTGCTGAACGTCGATGTCGGCACCCGGCGGCTCGTGGAGGTGGCGGCCGCGGTGCTCGCGTCCCCGCGCGTCGTGCTGCTGGACGAGCCGGCCGCCGGTCTGTCGCTGGAGGAGCACATCGCGCTCGGCGAGCGGCTGCGGCAGGTGCCCGCCCGGTTCGGCATCGCCGTCGTGCTGATCGAGCACGACCTCGAGCTGGTGCGTTCGGTGTGCCAGGAGATCACCGTGCTCGACTTCGGGCAGGTGATCGCGAGCGGACCGCAGGAGACGGTGCTGGCGGACCCCGCCGTGCTCAAGGCCTACATGGGTGAGACGGAGCTGTTGTGATGGTGGATGGTTCGCTCGTGCTCGACGACGTCACGGTGAGCCGTGGCGCAGGACCGGTGATCTCGAACGTGAGCATCACGCTGCGACCGGGTGATGTGACCGCGCTCGTCGGGCCGAACGGTGCGGGGAAGACCAGCCTGATCGAGTCCGTCTCGGGTATCACGGCGTTCTCGGGAGGAAGCATCCTGCTCGACGACCAGCCGATCGGCAAGCTCTCCCGGGTGGCACGAGCCAAGCGAGGCATCGTGCACATCGAGCAGGGCAGGGCGGTCTTCCCGTCGCTGACCGTGCGCGAGAACCTCGTGCTCACGGCCGGGACGGATGCCCGTGCCCGAGCAGCGCTCGACCATTTTCCGGAGCTGGAGAAGCGGTGGGATGCCCCGACCGCGCTCCTCTCCGGCGGCGAGCAGCAGATGGTGGTGCTCGCGCGAGCATTCGCGGCGCAGCCCAGGTTCCTGCTGATCGACGAGATGTCGCTGGGACTGGCGCCCGTGGTGTTCACCCGGCTGCTGCCGATGGTGACGACGATCGCGCAGGCCGGAGTCGGCGTTCTGCTGGTGGAGCAGTTCACGAGCATGGCGCTCGGACTGGCCGGCGAAGCGCTCGTCGTCTCAGGCGGACGCGTCACGTACCAGGGAGACGCGCGGCAGCTGCGCGACCGGCCGCAGCTGCTGCACGAGGCCTACCTCGGCACGACGACTGCCTGAGTGCCGGCCCGAGCTACATCCCGGCGTGGTCGAACGCCAGCGTCGGCACGTCCACGATGTGGGCCCCGCCGTCGGCCACCAGCACCGCGCCGGTCATGTACGAGGACTCGGCCGAGCCCAGGAAGCGCACGATCGCGGCGATCTCAGCGGGCTGCGCCGGGCGCCCGAGCGGGACATCCGCAGTGACGGCCGCGTAGCCGTCTTCGCGTGAGGTGAGGTCGGGCGCGTGCTCGGCGAACTCGTCCATCTCCGCGTCGGCCATCGGCGTCTGCACCCAGCCGGGGCAGACCGCGTTGACGCGCACGCCGGAGCGTCCGTAGTCGCGCGCCAGCGTGCGAGTGAGTCCGATGAGCGCGTGCTTGCCGACGGTGTAGCCGGCGACGGAGGGTCCGGCGAACAGGCCGGCCAGCGACGAGACGACGACGATCTGCCCCTTCGCCTCGACGAGCGCCGGAAGGCACTCGCGCGCCATGGTGAAGGCGGTCGTGAGGTTGGCGCGCAGCGCCTGCTCCCAGCTGGAGTCATCCGTCTGCCCGACGGGTGCGAAGCCGTGGCCGCCGGCGTTGGCGACGAGCACGTCGAGTCGTCCGAATCGGGCGAGCACGTCACGCACCACACCGGACGCCGCCTCTGAGTCGGCGGCATCCGCGACCAGCGGAACGGCCCCGGTCGCCGCGGCGACCTCCTCGAGCGGTGCGAGCCTGCGCCCGACGATCACCACGTTGGCGCCCTCTGCGCTGAACCGCTCGGCGATCGCGGCACCGATACCGGTGCCGCCGCCCGTGATCACGACGACCTTGCCTGCGACGCCGGCTCCGGCGAATTGTGCCATCTTCACGTCTCTCCCTCTCATTCGGAGCCTCGGTACTCCTGAAGCCTCTGGATGCCGGCCCTACGCCGGGAAGCTCGAACGGGCGGTGTAGCCGAAGTCGCTGACGAGCCCGGTGGCGTCGACCGCTCGGGCGCGCGGCGAGGCCAGGAACAGGAGTTCGGCGGCGACGTCGTCCGCGGTCTGGACTGGATAGCCGACGTCGTCGAACCCGTCCATCAGCCCGAGGTCGCCGCGACTCATCGGGGTGTCCACGATCGACGGGCACACCGCCGTGATCCGCACGAGCTCTTCTTCGACGGATGCCGCCCGCGCGAGCTGCAGCAACGCCGCCTTCGACGCGCAGTACGCGGCCATCCCGCCCGCCGCCACCAGGGCGGAGTCGCTGGCCACGAACACCGCTGCCGGATCGGTGCCCCGGCGCAGCTCGGGTAGGGCGTGCTTGAGCAGCAGGAACGCGCCCGTGACGTTGACCGCGAAGACGCGCTCCCAGGCATCCTGCGACGTGTCCACCAGCGTGGTGCCGACCGGTCCGGAGACGCCCGCGCAGCCGATGACGAGGTCGAGGCCGCCGAGCCAGTGCGCTGCGGCACCCACCGCGGACGCCACCTGCTGCTCGTCAGCCGCGTCAGCCGCGAGCGCGACGGCGTGGCCGCCTTCATCACGGAGCGCTGACGCAACCGCCTCCGGCGCCTGGCGGTCGAGCAAGGCGATGGACACTCCCTCGGCGACGAGCGCCCGCGCGGTCGCGCTGCCGATCCCACCGGCGGCGCCGGTGACGAGCGCGCGCCGCCCGGTGAGTCTGAGGTCCATGCGTGTCATCCTCTGCCGACACGGGCCGCCGCGTCACGCGGGCCCGACCCGGGTCTGCGCTGCGACGCTACCGTCGTGCGCTCAGGGCCAACATCTCCGCACCGTCGCGAACGCACAATGGCACGGTGGGCACCGCCCCGTCCGCAGCGCGCCGGTCGCGGCACCCGGATCTTCCCCAGGCATCTCCCCAGGCAAAGGAGCCGTTCGTGTCAGACAACCCGACGAACACGACACTCAAGAGCAACTCGCTCGGCGTCTTCGGCATCGTCTTCCTCGTGCTTGCAGCGGTCGCGCCGCTGACGGGGATCGTCGTGGTGGCATCCCTCGCCATCGCACTCGGCAACGGCGGCGGCGCGCCCGCGTCGTTCTTCATCGTGGCGGTCATCCTGCTGCTCTTCGCGGTCGGCTATGCGCAGATGTCGAAGCAGCTGGCGAACGCCGGCGGCTTCTACGCCTTCGTCGTGAAAGGTCTCGGCCGCACCGGCGGACTCATCGCCGGCCTCATCGCCACGCTCGGCTACAACTTCTTCGTGGTCGGCACGATCGGCACGAGCGGCTTCTTCATGCAGACGATCATCGCCCAGCTCACCGGCTTCGACCTGCACTGGTACGTGTGGGGGCTCCTCTCCATCGCGGTGTGCTTCGTGATGGCCAGGCGCGGCGTGGACTTCAGCTCGAAGGTGCTCGGCGTCTCGCTCGTGCTCGAGACGCTCATGCTCGTCGTCTTCGACATCTCGGTGCTGATCCGCACCGGGTTCGACTTCTCGGCATTCGGCCCGGCGGCGGTGTTCTCCGGATCGCTGCCCATCGGCCTGCTGCTGGCGGCGACCGGCTTCCTCGGTTTCGAAGCGACCGCTCTGTTCAGCGAGGAGGCCAAGCGGCCGCTGAAGACCATCCCCCGTGCCACCTACACCGCCATCATCGCGATCGGCGTCATCCTGGGCGTCACCACCTGGGCGGTGGTGAGCGCGACAGGTGTTGCCGAGGCGCAGAAGGCATCCCTCAAGCATCTGGATGCCGGTGACCTGCTGTTCTCGCTCATCCACGAGTACCTGGGCGAGCCCATGATGATCATCGCCGAGATCCTGCTGTTGGTCAGCCTGTTCGCCGCGATGCTCGCGTTCCACAACTCGGCCACGCGGTACCTGTACTCGATGGGGCGGGCGCGCATCCTGCCGCACGGACTCGCCCGCACGCGCGGCAACGGAGCACCGGCCGTCGCCGGTTTGGTGCAGGCACTTTTCGGCGCGATCATCGCGGGGCTGTTCGCGCTGGCCGGGCTGAGCCCGATCGCGACGCTCGTACCGGCGATGCTCGGGTTCGGCACGCTCGCTGTGCTCATCCTGCAAGCGCTCGCGGCGCTCTCGATCGTGGTGTGGTTCCGCCGGCAGCGCGACCCTCGATGGTGGAGCACGTTCATCGCACCGGGGCTCGGGTTCCTCGGGCTGCTGTCGATCGTGCTGCTCGCCGTCTTCAACTTCAACATCGTGGCCGGCAGCGACAACATCTTCATTCTGATGCTGCCGCTGCTGCTGGTGCTCGCGATCGTGGTCGGCATCGTCTATGGCGCCTACCTCAAGCGCAGCAAGCCCGTCGTGTACGACGCTCTGGCGACCGATCTCGAGAAGTTCAACGTGCACGCCGCCGAGGAGGGCAAGGATCCCGTGCCCGGTCTGTGAGCTCTCACCGCAAAGCGCCACCGCCGACCCGACCACCTGGAAGGAACATCCATGACCACCAACCTCTCCGACACCACGACCTGGCTGCCGCTCGACGGACTCGCACCGGGCTTCGATGCCAACAAGGCGCAGCCCTCGAGCGACCTCCACGGACGCACGATCACGATCGTCGACGAGCGCGGCACCCGCATCACGCACACTTTCGGCCCGGGCGAGGTGACGTGGACCTACGAGCCGGGAGAGGGCGACCCGACCGAGGCTGCGTCGCAGACGGATGCCTGTGAGGTGATCCGCGTGGACGACGACCTGTACTACGCGCAGTTCCACCACGAGTACCTGCCGAACGAGGCGGTGTCTCTCGTGCTCGATCTGCGCGGCGGGCACGCGCTGGCCATCCTCAGTGTCATCGGGGAGGCGGCCCCCGGACACACCGCCGTGCAGCAGCACTTCGCGCCGGCACGCATCGAGGGCATGCAGCAGACCGGGGAGGCGCCAGCGCCGACGAACGAGTTGATCGGGCGCCGCGCACTGTGGGTGTATTCCTCGCAGCACGCGTACGAGCACGTGTACTTGTCGCCGCACTGGTACTCCTGGCAGTGCCTGGCCGGACCGGAGCAGGGACTCGCCGACACCGACGAGCAGACGACGTGGCGCATCCGTCCAGGAATCTACGTGTTCGCGTGGCGGGAGAAGGTGATCCCGTGCGGATCGGTGACGATCGCCGACCACCGCGACCAGCGATCGCTGCGCTCGCACGGCGTGCTGTTCGGCGTCGACGAGGCCGGCACCGGGCAGACGCACTTCACGTTCGGCGCATTCGGGCGTCTGCTCTCCAACACGGTGCACCCTGCCGAGTACGATCCGGCGCTGCAGCCGGAGCGCTGATATGACGGCGGCGGATCTCATCCTCACCGGCGGCGTCGTTCGCACGGCGGACGGGCGGCGCACGGTCGCCGAGGCGATCGCGTTCGGCGGCGACCGGGTGCTCGAGGTCGGCACGGCCGAGCAGGTGCTCGGGCATCGCGGTGAGGCGACGCAGGTGCGCGAACTCGACGGGGCGGCGGTGTATCCGGGCTTCGTCGACGTGCACAACCACCACACGCAGGCGGGCCGGGCCGACCTGTACGAGCTGACGCTGAAGTCGACGCTCTCGCTCGACGAGATCCTCGACCGGGTCGGCGAGCACTCGGCTGGCCTTCCGGCGGATGCCTGGATCGTCGGCAGCGCTTACCCGAGCACGATGATGGCCGAGCTGAACAGTTCGGCGGTGCGCAGGCGGCTGGATGCGGCATCCGGCGGCCGTCCGGTCGTGATCGTCGAAGACAGCAGGCACAACCGCTGGGCGAACACGCGCGCGCTCGAGCTGGCGGGCATCCGCAAGGGGACGCTGCCGGAGGGCGGCGTGACACCGCTGGACGACACGGACGGCGAGCCGACGGGCATCCTGCTGGAGGCGGCGGGCATTCCGGTCGAGGAGGCGTTCGCGCGCACGGGTGGTCTGACGCCGGAGCAGCATCGCCGGTCGTCGCAGCGCGGCGTTGAGCTGCTCGGCTCGTACGGTGTCACGGCGTTTCAGGATGCCGCGGTTTCGGCGGACATCCTCGCCGCCCTGCACTCGCTCGACTCGGCAGGCGAGCTGAACGCCTGGGTCGTATCGAGCCTCACGATCAACGACGAGATCTTCGGCTACGACCCGGTCGGCGAGCCGCTGGTGGCGATGGGCGAGCGCTACCGCACCCGACACCACCGGCCGGACTTCGTGAAGATCTTCCTCGACGGCGTGCCGCCGGCGCGTACGGCGTCCTTCCTCGATCCGTACCTGCCGGATGCCGCACACGGCGCACACTTCCACGGCACCACCACGATGGACGCCGACGAGCTCTACGGATGGCTGCACCGCGTCACCGAGCGCGGTCTCGGCGCGAAGGTGCACTGTACGGGCGACGGCTCGGCGCATCTGCTGCTCGACGTCGTCGAACGGCTTCGCAGCGAAGGGTTCGAGACGCCGGTGCAGATCGCGCACGGGCAGTTCCTTGCCGAGGCGGACATCCCCCGCATGGCGCATCTCGGTGTGGTGGCGGACATCTCGCCGTTCATCTGGTTCCCGGGGGTGATCCCGGATGCTCTCGCGGACGTGCTCGGTGCGGAGCGTGCCGAGCACCTGCAGCCGAACCGGTCGCTGATCGATGCCGGCGTGCTCGTCGCCGGCGGATCGGACTGGCCGGTCTCGGAGTCACCGAACCCTCTGGAGGGCATGCAGGGCCTGGTGACCAGGGCGGATCCGCTCGGCCGCGCGCCCGGAGTGCTGTGGCCGGAGCAGGCGATCACGGCCGAGGAGGCGCTGGAGGTGTTCACCATCAACTCCGCCCGCGCGATGGGACTGGACGACGAGACCGGCTCGCTGGAGCCCGGCAAGTCGGCCGACTTCGTGATCCTCGACCGCGACGCCGTCGGGGGCTCCCCCGACGAGATCATCGACGCCCGCGTGCTCGAGACCTGGTTCGCCGGCCGCCGCGTCTACGAGGCCCCCGCCCATACCGCCGGTTGAGCCCGTCGAAACCGCCCACCGAAGGAGTCCCGCCCATGACCGACCAAAGGACCTCCGTCATCGTGGTCGGCGGCGGATCGTCCGGCTCCGTCGTCGCCCGTCGTCTGGTGGACGCGGGTCTCCACGTCACGTTGCTGGAGGCCGGCGGAGAGGACACGAACCCCGCGATCCACGACCCGAGCCGTGCGGGCGAGCTCTGGCACGGGCCCGAGGACTGGGACTACCGCACGGTTCCGCAGGATCACGCGGCGGGACGTCGCCTGCATCTGCCGCGAGGCAAGGTTCTCGGCGGGTCGCACGCGCTCAACGCGATGATCTGGGTGCGCGGGGCACGCAGCGACTACGACGGATGGGCCGCCGAGGGCTGCACCGGCTGGGCGTGGGACGACGTGCTGCCGGTGTACAAGAGCATCGAGGCGTTCTCGGGCGGCGCATCCGACCTGCACGGCGGCGACGGTCCGCTCCCCGTGACGGATGCGTACCCGCTCGCGCCGATTCAGGCATCCATCATGCGGGCGGCCCTGGAGGAGGGTCTGGAGCGCAATCCGGACTACAACGGGGAGCGGCTCGACGGCGTCTCGCAAGAGCAGGTCACGATGTGCGACGGCCGCCGCGTGAACACCTGGATGGCGTACCTGAAGCCGGTGCGCGACCGCATCGACCTGCGCACCGGATGCCACGTGCACTCCGTGATCGTCGAGAACGGCCGCGCCGTCGGTGTGCGCTACCGCGAAGCCGGTTCGCAGGAGCTGCACGAGTCGAGGGCGGACGAGATCGTACTGGCCGCCGGCGCGCTGGACTCGCCGGCGATCCTGCTGCGATCGGGCATCGGACCAGCGGATCGGCTGGCCCCGCTCGGCATCGACGTCGTCCGCGATCTGCCCGGCGTCGGGGAGAACCTGCACGACCACCTGCTCTCGCCCGTGGTCTTCCACACCACGAAGAAGAAGGTGGGACCGCCCCAGCCCGGCGTCTCGGTGACGCAGACGCACCTGTTCTGGCATTCTCGGCCGGGGCTGGAGGAGCCGGACACCCAGCCGATCCACTTCTCGGTCCCGATGTACGGCGAAGACCTCGAGCCCGTCGGCGACGACGGCTTCTCACTCATGGCCGGAATCGTGCGGCCGGCGAGCCGCGGCTCGCTCCGGCTCACCGGGCCGGGACTCGACGACGCGGTCAGCATCGACCTGAACGCGCTGGCGGAGACGGATGACGTGACATCCCTCGTCGCGTCCGTTCGGCAGTGCCGTTCGATCGGCGCGCGACCGGCTCTGACGGAAGAGTGGGGAGCCGTCGAGGTCTACCCGGGCCCCGATGTTTCCGACGACGAGGTCGAGGACTACGTGCGGCGCACCGCGATCACCTACCACCACCAGGTCGGCACGTGCCGCATGGGCGTGGATGCCGGTGCGGTGGTCGACCCGAGGTTGCGGGTGCACGGCATCGCCCGCCTTCGCGTGACGGATGCCTCGATCATGCCGCGCATCACGACCGGGAACACGAACGCCCCCGCAGTCCTCATCGGCGAACAGGGAGCCCGCTTCCTGCTGCAGGACCTGGCAGCCGACGGCTGAGCGCCGAACCCGCTCGTGGTCCCATCCGCTCCCCAAGTGAGACTACGTACATGCGCTGAGACCACGTGTGGTGCACGTAGTGTCAGCGCGTACACGTAGTCTCGGCGCGGATGTCCGCGGCGTCGCGGCGGCGCGGATGTCCGCTGCCCGCGGTCAGCCGCTGATCACCTGGGTGGCGGCGACGGCCTTCAGGCCGGCCACGCCGAACTCGAGGCCGTAGCCCGAGTTCTTCACGCCGCCGAACGGAACGGCCGGGTGCAGTCCGCCGTGCGAGTTGATCCACACGGTTCCGGACTGGATGCGTGCAGCGACAGCCCTTGCTTCCTGCGGGTCGCCCCACACGGAGCCTCCCAGGCCGACCTCGAGCCGGTTGGCGCGGGCGACGGCCTCGTCCACGTCGGAGTACTTGATGACCGGGAGCACCGGTCCGAACTGCTCTTCGTCCACGATCGCGGTGCCGTCGCTCACGTCGGCGACCAGCGTGATCGGGTAGAACAGCTCCCCCAGTTCGGGCGCTGGCGCGCCGCCGGTGACGATCCTCGCGCCGTGCGCCTTGGCATCCTCGACGAGCCGGTTCACGATGTCGAACTGCTGCTTGTTCTGCAGCGGACCGAGCACGTTGGCCTCGTCGAGTCCCTCGCCCATCGGGGTCTGCTCGGCCACCGATTTCAACGCCTCGATCACGTCGTCGTAGATGGACTCGTGCACGTACAGCCGCTTCAGCGCGGCGCACGTCTGTCCGGTGTTGATGAACGCGCCCCAGAACAGGTCCTGCGCGATCGCCTGCGGGTCGGCACTCGGCAGGACGACTCCGGCGTCGTTGCCGCCCAGCTCCAGGGTGAGCCGGGCGATGTTGCCGGCGGAGCTCTCGATGATCTTGCGCCCTGTGGCGGTCGAGCCGGTGAACATGACCTTGTCGACATCTGGATGCGAGGCCAGGCGCGCTCCTACCTCGCGGTCACCCGAGATGCCGATCAGCACGTCGGGGGGCAGCACCTCGTTCATCACCGAGATCATGGCCAGCACGCTCAGCGGTGTGTACTCGCTCGGCTTGATGACGACCGTGTTGCCCATGCGCAGGCTGGGCGCGATCTGCCAGATCGCGATCATCAGCGGCCAGTTCCAAGGGCCGATCGCGGCGACGACGCCCAGTGCGCGATAGTGCAGCTCTGCGTGCGTCTGCTCGTCGTCGACGAGCACCTCCGGCTCCAGCACGGTGGTCGCGGCACTGCGCAGCCAGGCGGAGCACGCGCCGAGCTCGAAGCGGGCGTTCGGCCCGTTCAGCGGCTTGCCTTGCTCACGAGAGAGGATGCGCGCAAGCGCCTCCGCGTTCGCGTCGATGGCATCCGCGGCGGCAAGCAGCACCTCCGAGCGACGCTCGTGGCCAAGGGCGTCCCACGCCGGCTGCGCGGCCTTCGCGCGAGCGATCGCGTCTTCGAGGTCTGCGACCGTCTGCACCGGTGCGCGCCCGAGGACCTCGCGGGTCGCGGCATCCAGAATCGCGCGCCCCTCGCCTTCCGGCGCCTGCACGAGCTCGAGCAGGGCGGCCTCCTCAGCCGTCAGCTCTCGCTGAATCGTGGGCTGCGTGCTTTCTTCGCTCGGTGCGGATAACGACATCGGTGTCTCCTTCATCACGACGTATCGCAGAACGATTGCTGCGTCGTCGACACGGCCTTGCGAATATTCTGCGGCCGCCGAGGGAACACGGGTTGTCCAGGAGCGCGACATCGCTGACCGTCGGCGTACGATCTCGCTTGCCGTGCTATGACACGTGTTCCGCGAGCAGCCTCTCGATCTCGTCGCGGAGAGCATCCAGTCCGAGCCCTAGTTCAGCGAGCGGAGCCGCCGTCGGTCCCTCGGCGACCGCCGAGAGGATCAGGTGCTCGGTGCCGATGTAATTGTGTCCGTAGTGGAGGGCGACATCGAGGCTGCGGGCGATGAGGCGCTTGGCCTCGTCGTCGAAGGTGACGGAGCGGACTCCCTCCGGACTGGCATCGGAACCGGCGACCGAAGCGGGTTCGACGCCTTCCGCTTCCGCCAGGTCGAGGGCATCGAGCACGGCGGCGCGGTCGATCCCGAGGTGCGATACGGCGCGGGCGGCAATCCCGTCGGACTCCGTGAGGAGGCCCGCGACGATGTGCCGCGGCTGTACCGGCGTGGGAGACGCGGCATCGTCGGCGACCGGTTGCCCGTCCGCCGCGATCCGCCGTGCGGCGATGAGCGATCGGCGAGCACGCTCGGCGAAGCGGGAGAACAGGCGCTCCGGTGTTCCCGGCAGGATGTCGGATGCCCGGGAGACGAAGCGCTTCTGCACAGCCTGCTTCGTCACGCCCATGCTCTCGCCGATCTGGCTCCAGGACGCGCCGGAGTGACGCGCCTGGTCCACGAAGTGGCCGATCAGGGAGTCCGCCTGCTCGTCCAGGCGCAGGGAGACCCGAACGGCGTCGGCGAGATGGTCGAGCGGGTCGCCCTCCGGGTGGATGGCGCGCACGAAAGCGATGAGGGTGTCAAGCGATACCGGGAACTGCTGCATGCGTCAACTCTACGTTGACGCGCACGCATCGTCAACCATTGGTTGACGATGGCGATCAGCGCCAACCCGAGGCGTGTCAACCCCTGCACCGGCCTCCACATCCTTCGTAGACAAAGACCACGGCGAAGGGTGCATCATGACCGAATCCGGAATGACCAAACCGACCCGCGGCATCGCGCTTCTGGTGGTGGGGATCGTGCTCACCGTGATCGGCGTGATCGCGATGTTCTTCTTCGGATTCGGCACACCGGGCAAAGACACCGCGCTCAACAACGCGGTCTGGGAGACCTCACTGACGATCGGATCCGCGATCCTCACGGGCGTCGGCATCCTCCTGATCCTGATCGCGATCGTTCGCAGGCGTCGCCGCGGCTCGCTGTCGCAGCAGGACAGGCTGCCCGCCGAGTACGGCGGCAACCCCGAGGCGGGCACCGGCGGCACCTCGGAGCAGATCGCCAGGGACGACCGCGACCGCTAGAAGCACGCTCTAGCGCTCGAGGTACTCGACGAGTCGCGGCCAGCACCCGGCGATGGGCACGGGCGTGTCGGCCACCTCGACCCGTGCGTCCGGCAACCGCTTCTCGTACCGATGCGCGGCGGACTTCCGATCCTTCGTGTCGCTGGTGAGGATGAGCGCCGGCGCCCGGATCACCTCGAGGCTCTCATCGAGCACCTGCTGCTTGACGGCCGCTCGGTCCGCATCAAGACCGGCATCGCCCTGTTCACGAGCGATGGAGAGCATCCTTTCCAACCGGGAGCGGAGTCCCGCGAACTCGGACGCGGCATCGCTGTGGATGCCCGGCATCAGCCGGTCCGCCTGCCACGCGTCGCTCTCCGCGAGCGATCGGGCCGCCTGGCTCAGCGTCATCGGCTCGACGAACGCGACGGACTTCACATCATCCCCCAGCGCAGCGGCGAGCGCCGCCGCGTAGATACATCCCTCGCGCCAGCCCAGCACGGCGAGGTCGCGGTACGCGGTGTGCCCGATCGATTCTGCGTCGGTTCGACAGGTCTCCAGAAACTCCTGCACGTCGAGCACCCAGCGTTGCGGTGAGGGCTGAGGCGGCACGGTCCACGGGTCGGATGATCCGTATCCCGGGCGATCGAACGACAGGATGTCGAGCGGGCACTTGTCGGTGACGAGCGGGTCGGGGTCGAATCCACCGGCGCCGGGCGCCGGGTGGCAGAACAGCACCCAACGCGACGCGAACGGATTGCCGGCGCCGGTGATGCCCATTCGCCGCTTGTCGGAGAGCTCGAACTGCCGTTCGCTCACGTGTGCATCCCCTTACAGCTCGATTCGCCACTGTCGATGGGCCTGGATGTTTGCACAGTACCGAGCACGGCGCCGCGTGCGGCAGGCCTTGACCGCGTCCCCGATGCCGTTAGGCGCTCGGCCGTCACTCCGTCGGGAGCACCGCCACCACGTCGATCTCGACAAGGATGTTCGCCAGCTGCGACCCGACCGTCGTGCGTACCGGGAACGGCTCGGCGAAGAACTCCTTGTACGCCTCGTTGAACTCCGCGAAGTCGGCGAGGTCCGCGAGGTGCACCGTCGTCTTCACGCAGTCATTCAGGGTCAGACCGTGCTCGGCGAGCACGGCGCTCACGTTGCGCAGCACCTGCCTGGTCTGTTCGGCGACACCGTCGGGAACCGCTCCCCCGTTCGCCGGGTCCTGCGGGCCGAACCCGGCCGTGTACAGGAACCCGTTCGCCACGATGCCCTGGCTGTATGGTCCAGCGGGCTGCGGGGCGTTCGTGGTGCGGATCGCGGTCTTCGTCATGGTGACTTCCCTTCGTGAGTGGTTCTCGGTCGACAAGTAAAGAGGTCGGCGGATGCCCGGCTGCGGCTATCCGAGTTCGCGCGAGATGCGTCCGGCGGTCTCGTGGAGCAGCGGCAGTCGTGTCTCGAGCTCGCCGAGGTCGTGCACGACGCGGAGCGCCGTCAATGACAGAGCCCCGACGACGCCGGCGGAGCTCGTGATCGGAACGGCGACGCAGTTCACGACGGCCTCGAACTCGCCGTCGTCCGCCGCCCAACCCTGCCGCGCCACCCGCTCGAGCTCGGCATCCAGTGCGGCGCGCGTCGTGATCGTGCGCTCCGTGTACCGGCGCCAGTCCGCTCCGGCGAGAACGTCGTCTCGCCGGGTGACGGGCAGCCCGGCGAGGATCGCCTTGCCCAGGGCGCTGCACTGCGGACGCACCGGAGAGCCCACGCGTGAGTACAGGCGCACGCGGCCGGCATCCTCCACCTTGTCCACGTACACGATCTCGTCGTCGACGAGCGCCGCGACGTGCACCGTGTCGCCGACGGCGCGATGCAGTCGCCGCACGGCACCGTGCGCGGCCTCGCGCAGGTCGAGGCTCTCCAGAGATGCCGCGCCCAGCACGGCCAGACGGAAGGCCGGAGCGTACGTGCCATCTCGCCGGCGGCGTGCGAATCCGACCTGTTCCAGCGTCTGCAGCTCGCGGAACATCGTCGTGCGGTGGATGCCGAATTCCGCGGCCAGCTGCGCCACCGTCTTCGGCTGGGCGGCGATGGAATCCAGGATGCCAGCGGCCCGCTTCACACTCTGCGACACGCGATCACCTCCCGTCCTCGATGCGACCGTGCGCGGCACGCGGCGAGCGCTTCAGGCCCCGTCCGGGGCGGGCATCCGTCAGCTCTCCGGCCGTCAGTACCGGAACGCCGGCGACGAGGACGTCGTCGATTCCAACCGCCTCGCGCAGCGGCTCCTCGTAGGTGGCGGTGTCGGCCACCGTCGACGCGTCGACCACGATCAGGTCGGCCGCCGCGCCCCGGCGGACGACTCCGCGATCGCCGAGCCCGAAGCGCGTGACGGCGCCGAGCGAGAGATGCCGAACAGCGCCCGACCAGGTCCAGGTGCCCGCTTCGCGGACGTGAACGCGCAGGAATCGAGCGAACGTTCCTCGCGTGCGCGGGTGCGGATGCGCGCCGATGAAGATGCCGTCCGATCCGCCCAGGTGAGCAGGACTTGCGAAGATGCGCGCGAGTTCGCTGACCGAGCGGGCGTGCCGCACCGCCATCACGACGTTGGCCTGCAGCCTGCACTCCAGCAGCACGTCGAGCGCGAAGTCGATCGGGTCGACGCCGGCACGCTGTGCCGCGTCGGCGATCGTGAGCCCGTGCGCCCAGGCCAGCTGCGGCGCCGCGAGATGGGCCAGCGTAAGCATGTGCGGCCAGTCGGGGCCGAGGCTTGCGTTCTTCGAGACGCGCGGGAACCAGTCCCTTCGCAGTCGCTCACGCTCCTCGGGGTCGCCGAGCGCACGCACCACCTCGTCGACCGGATGCACGGACAGTTCGGGCGGCAGCAGGGGCATGCCGAGCAGGCTGCAGCCGCGCGCATACGGGTAGGCGTCGAACGTGGCATCCACTCCCGCCCGCTCCAGCTCGTCGAGCTGGCCGAGCACGATGTCGGCGTCCGCGTGGAAGTGCGAGACATGCACCGGCAGCGCGTGGCCCGTGTTCTCACGGGCGAGCTCGGCGATACGCTGCATCTCACGGATGCCCGCGCTCGCGTTCGCCTCGTATCCTCCGCGCATGTGGCTCACGTACACGCCACCGGCGGTCGCGACCGGCTCGCAGAGCACGGCGATCTCCTCGGTGGGCTGGAAGACCCCAGGCACGTAGTCGAGTCCCGTCGACAGGCCGACCGCGCCTTCGCGCATCCCCTGCTCGACCAGTGCGGTCATGGCACTCAGCTGGGCAGGGGACGCCGGATCCTGCGATCGGCCGCACACCTCGAACCGCACCGTCCCCGCGGGGATCAGGTAGGCGGCGTTCAGACGGGATGCGCCATCGACGCCCTCGAGGTACGCCGCGACGCCGCCGCCACGGTAGGTCGGATGCGCGCCGTCGATCGCGGCGAAGTACTCCGACGCGTAGTCACCATCGCCCGGGGCGTACGAGACGCCGTCCTGCCCGGCGATCACCGTGGTGACGCCCTGCTTCAGCAGTGCGCGCTGCACCTGCTCGTCGGACAGCAGGCCGTCGGCGTGCGAGTGCGCGTCCACGAAACCGGGCAGAACAAACCGGCCGGCGCAGTCGATGACGTGGTCGCCTTCGCGTGCCTCGACGTCGCCCACCTCGGAGATGACGCCGTGCTCGACCGCGACGTCCGCGCGGCGCGGCGACGTGGCATCCGTTTCGTCTGCGCGGGCGTCGACGACGGCGCCGCCGCGCAGCACGATGCGTTCCGATCCGTTCCTCATCAGAAGTACGTGCGCGCCAACTCGACGACGCGGCCGGATTCCCACGAGTCCACGACCGGAAGCATCCGCCACTTGTCGAAGGCCGTGCACGGATGCGAGAGCCCGAGCGCCACGACCGATCCGATCGGCGCGACAGTAGGCGAGGCATCCGGGTCGGCCCAGCGCAGGAACGCGTGCTGGTCGTTCAGTGCGGTCACCGAAGCATCCGTCAGCGGCGACCATGCCTCTCCGAGGTCGGCCGCCACCTCGCGAGGCACCGGCAGTCCCTCGTCGTACGGGAAGTCGCGCTTCCCGCCGTCGAGCAGCGCCAGGCCGGGTTCGGGATGCGACACCACGCGCGCGATCCCGCGCATCGCCGGTCTCAGCCTCGGGCCGCCCGCAGCCGGAGCGGCCTCGTCGAACGGCGAGATGCCACGGTAGAAGCCGTCGTCGTGGATCAGGTACGCACCCGACCGCAGCGTGAACAGGGTGCGTCCTCCGCCCGGCCGAGGCGGGGCATCCGGGCTCGCGCCGGCATCCGCGTACACGTCGGCGACGAGATCGAAGTACGCGCTGCCGCCCGCCGTGACGTACACGTCTCCGTCGTCGTACAGCCGTTGGATGCCTTCGTGCAGCTCGACCTGCCGGGTCAGGTACTCCCGCACCACGCCGAGTCCGGCCGCGGAGCGGTCGTGGGCGAGGCTGCCCTCGTATCCGGCGACTCCTGCGAGGCGGAGCACCGGAGAGGATGCGATGCGTTCCGCGATCGTCGTCGCCTCGGCAAGGCTGCGGGCACCCGTACGGCCACCCGGCATCCCGAGCTCGACGCAGACATCGACGGGTCGCGGCGGCGCGACCGATCGCAGCGTCTCCTCCATCGCGGTGACCGTGCCGGTGGAGTCCGCCCAGCACACGAACCGCAGGGCGGGATCCGCCAGTTCACCGGCCAGATACGTCAGCGACCCCGGATCGACGACGGAGTTCGCGAGCATGATCGAATCGAGTCCGAACGTGCGGGCGGTGCGCACCTGGCCCATCGTCGCGAGCGTGATGCCGAGCGATCCGACGTCGAGCTGCCGCTGCCACAGGGCCGGCGCCATCGTGGTCTTGCCGTGTGGCATGAGGTGAAGGCCGCGTGCGAGCATCCACTGAATCATCGTCGTGGCGTTGTGCCGCATCGCCTCGTCGTCGAGCACGACGAGCGGGGTCCAGAACTCGCTCAGCTCGGGCTCGGTGGCGAGGAACTCGGCCGGCGTCATGCCCACCGCGCGCGACGGAATGCCCTTGTCCCTACCGGTCAGAGCCTCGGTGTCGAGTTCGTCGAGCCGCAGCCGTTCCGTCATCTCGTCCCTTCCCGAAGGCGATCTGCTGTGCAAATAGTACAACACGCGTTGCAGAACGCGCATCGTCCGCTCACACTGGATGCATGTCCTCCCCCACATCGACCGTGCGTCCGCGACTCATCGCGGTCGGCGAGACCATGGCGATGATCACCCCCGCGAGTGCCGAGCCCCTCGCCACCGCGAACGAGCTGCGGCTGCACGTCGGCGGTGCCGAGTCGAACGTGGCGATGCACGCGGCGGCTCTGGGCATCCCGTGCGCCTGGGTCAGTGCCGTCGGCGACGATGCGCTCGGCGAGCGGGTGCGCCGGGAGGTCGCGGAGCGCGGGGTCGACGTGGGCTGGGTCATCGTCGACCCCAGGGCCCCGACGGGCGTGTACTTCAAGGACCCGGGCAACGGCGTGCTCTACTACCGACGCGGTTCGGCCGCCTCGTGCATGACGGCGGAGTCGATCGCCGACGTGCCGCTGGAAGAGGCAGAGGTGGTGCACGTCTCCGGCATCACGCCGGCGCTCTCGGCCGATTGCGCAGCCCTGATGGATGCCCTCGTCGAGCGCGTATCGGGCAGCGAGGGTGTGCTGAGCTTCGACGTGAACCACCGCGCGCCGCTCTGGGAGGCCGGCGCAGCGGCTCCGCTGCTGCTCGAGCTCGCTCGGCGCACCGACCTGGTGTTCGTCGGACTCGACGAGGCGAACGTGCTCTGGGGATGCGACACCCCCGCCGAGGTGCGCACCCTGCTTCCCGAGCCGGAGCGGCTCGTGATCAAGGACGGCGACATCGGCGCCACGGAGTTCGAACGGCGGGGCGACGGCGACGTCGAGACGTTCGTTCCGGCCATCCCGACCGTCGTGGTAGAGCCGGTCGGGGCGGGCGACGCGTTCGCGGCCGGCTACCTCGCCGCGTTTCTGAACGGTGCAGGCTCCGAAGACAGGCTGCGCTCGGGTCATGAACGCGCCCACCTCGTGCTGCAGTCCACCAGCGACTTCGTTCCCGAGCAGCCGGCGTCCGAGTCGACTGCCACCAAACCTTCCCGATGAAAGGCGGATGCCCCGCATGACAGACAACTCAGCCTTCGGCGACCTCTTCAAGGGCGTGCCTCTCATGGCCATCCTGCGTGGCATGGGCGTCGAGCGCAGCCTGAAGGTCGCGACGACCGCGTGGGACCTCGGCATCCAGGCCGTCGAGCTCCCGGTGCAGACGCCGACCGATGTGGAGGCCCTGCGCGTGGTGGCCGAGGCGGCTCGTGAGCGCGGACTCGTCGTCGGTGCCGGCACCGTCGTCACGCTGGAGCACGTGCGCCAGTCGAAGGATGCCGGTGCCGCGTTCACCGTGAGCCCGGGCTTCGACGTCGAGATCGTCCGCGCCTCGCACGAGGCTGGACTGCCCGCGCTGCCCGGCGTGGCCACGGCGTCCGAGGTGCAGGCTGCGCTGAAGGAGGGCCTGACCTGGCTGAAGGCGTTCCCGGCGTCGCTGCTCGGAACCGGATGGTTCGGCGCGATGCGCGGTCCCTTCCCGCAGGCGACGTTCGTGGCCACGGGCGGAATGGATGCCTCCACCGCCCCCTCCTTCCTGAACGCGGGCGTGCGCGTGGTCGCCGTAGGCTCCGCCCTCGAAGACCCGGAGCAGCTGCCCGCCCTCGCCGCGCTGCTGCGCTGAGGGCGGGCGCCGCTCGGTTCGCGGACACCTTGGGGCGCCGCTCGGTTCGCGGACACCTTGGCGGGCACCGCTCAGTTCGCGGGAACCTCGGCGGGCGTCGCGAGCTTCTCTGTCGCGGCCAGGGCGTGCAGGCGGCCTGCGCCCTCGACGTCGGGCCGCACGGATGCGACGAGCGTCGCGATCACTCCGACGGCGGAGATCACCGCGGCGTAGATGACCACGGGCCAGATCGCACCTCCCGCTGCAGCCACGAGCGCCACGCAGATGAACGGCGCGAGGCCGCCGCCGAGGGTGTTGGAGATCTGGTACCCGATGTTCACACCGGTGGTGCGTGCCTCGGGGTCGAACATCTCCACCAGCATCGTCGACAGGATCGCCTGCATGGCGACGCCGAACAGCACGAAACCGAGGATCTGGCCGAGCCAGATCAGCCACATGTTGCCCGTGCTGAACAGCATGAAGCTCGGGTAGACCATGCACGCGAAGCCGACGCAGCCGATGATGTAGACGGTGCGGCGTCCGATCCGGTCGGAGATCGCTCCCCAGGCGGGGGCGACGAAGACCTGCAGCACGCCGACGATCATGGTTCCGGCGAAGCCCATCCAGGCGGGAATGTGCTTGTCCCCCACCATGAACGCGAGCCCGTACGTCAGCACGACGTAGCCCGCGATCGACTGCGGCAGACCGATCAGGATGCCCATGATCGCGTTCTTCGGGTGCCGGAATGCTTCGACCAGCGGGTTCGCCTTCTTGCCCGCGGCCTGGATCTGCAGTACCTGCGTGGTGGTGAACTCCTCGGACTCCTCGAGCTGACGACGGAGCAGAACCGCCACGACCGCCAGCACGATCGAGAACAGGAACGGGAGTCGCCACCCCCAGGTGAGGAACCATGACGAAGCGGTGAGGCCGAGAGCTGCCATGAGTCCGCCGGAGACGATGTTGGCGATGCCCGCACCGCAGATCAGGAACGCGCCGTACACCCCGTGCTTGCCGGTCGGGGCGTTCTCGACGACCATGGTCGCCGCTCCGCCCATCTCGCCGCCCACGAAGAATCCTTGGAGCATCCGGCAGAACAAGAGCAGCAGGGGTGCCACGATGCCGATCGTGTGGTCGGAGGGGATGAGGCCGATGCCCGTCGTCGCCAGGCCCATGCCTACCACGGTGAACATGAGCACCGTCTTGCGTCCTGCTCGGTCGCCCACGATGCCCCAGATGATGCCACCGACGGGCCGCAGGAAGAATCCGACGGCGAAGGTGGCGAACGACGAGAGCTGGGCGATCACGGGGTCGTCGCTCGAGAAGAACACGACGGGGAAAACGGCGGCGGACGCCAGGCCGTACAGGTAGTAGTCGTAGTACTCCATGAGCGTGCCGATGGCGCCGCCCGCGATCATCCGTCTCTGTTTGGCGGAAAGTGTGCCTCGGGCGGTCAGAGCGCCGCCGGATGCCTGGGTCATCAGAGCCTCCTTACTCCTGAACCTGGCGTGAGTGCGGTTCGACAGCTAAGGTAGCTCCATCTGAACACAATGTCTACTCGATTAACATTTCGTTCAGGCAGAAGCTCGGAGAGGTAGGGTGGCGAGCATCCGGTTCCTCGTACACGCCCAGAAGGAGGACCCATGCTCGCGCCCGGCACCTTCGAGAGCGCCGATGAGGTACTCGCCACTTTCCGTCCTGTGATGCACGCCATCGCGACCGCGGGCGGCCCGTCGTGCGAGGTCGTCGTTCACAACCTCGACGGCACGGATGTCGACCTCGGCCACACCATTGCGGCCATCGAGAACGGTCATGTCACGGGGCGCGAGGTCGGCGGTCCGTCGACGAGCATCGGCCTCGAGGTGCAGAAGGATCCGCTCGGCGACCACGACGCGTTCGGCTACCGCGGCTTCACGAGCGACGGCCGGGAGCTGCGCTGCTCCAGCACCTACTTCCGCAACCGGGAGGGCCGCATCATCGCGGCGCTGTGCATCAACGTCGACCTGAGCGCGGTGCAGCAGGCTCGGTTCCTGCTCGACGCGCTGCTACCCGCACAAGAGGCGGAATCGCAGTCTGCGCCGGACGAGTACTTCGGCCGCGATCTGGTCTCGGTGATGGACACGATGATCACCGAGGCCATCCGCGAGGTCGGAAGACCGGTCAATCAGATGTCGCGTGAGGACAAGGTCGGCGTGCTCCAGCGGCTGGATGCCCGCGGTGCGACCCAGATGCGCAAGTCGGTGGAGACGATCGCGGTGCGTCTCGGCATCTCGCGGGTGACCGCGTACTCCTACCTCGACGAGGCGCGTCGCACGGCAGGAGAGTCCGCCTAAGCGGGCAGCGGCCCGACGACCTCTTCCAGCCAGCCCAGGATCGTGTTCAGGCTCTCCTGGTCGAGGCGCGTTCCCGGCGCGTTGTAGCCGTTGCCCGGGGTGGCGGCGACCTCCTGCGGGTTGCGCGTGTCATGCTTGAAGACGTGGTTGGCGTCCGGCGGGAACGCGAACGTCACGTTGGTCATGCCCTCGGCCGCGTGCTGCAACGGGTCGCCGTCGGCGTGTGCGTCGATCTGCACGTCCCTGCCGCCGATCAGCACGAGCGCGGGGATGCGCAGCTGCCGGATGTCGTCGGTGACGGACTCCGACCACAGCTCGCGGGCGAGCGGCAGATTGGCCGGCGCTTCGAAGCTGCTCAGCACCTGTCGCACGCTCTCCGGGATCGCGGGATCGAGGTCCATCGACCGGCCGGCGGCGTAGCGCTCGGTGGCCTGCTCGATCTTGGGCATCAGGTCCGCTCCGCCCGGAGTCTGGCTCGCCTGCAGTGCCAGTTGCGAGAGCAGCACCTCGCCGACCGGCCGGCCAGGAGGAGCGGCCAGGATGACGCCGGCGAACGGCGTCCGCTGCTCGCTCGTCGCGTAGTGGACTACGTGCAGGCATCCTTCACTGTTGCCCATGCCGACGACACGGGAGCGGTCGACGTATCCCTGCTCGGCGAGCACGTGCACGGCGGCTTCGAGCTCCTCGAGGTGCGATCGCATGCTCAGCTTGCCGGTGAGCTGCGGCAGATTCTCCATCACGTGCGGACCGGATGCGCGCTTGTCGTAGCGGATCGACGCGATGCCGTGCTCGGCGAACGCTTCGGCGAACATCCGTCCGCTTCCACTGGGTCCGGGCAAGAGCGGCGAGCACCAGTCGCGGTCGGTGGGACCGCTGCCTGCCACCAGTGCCACCGCGGGGAACGGCCCGTCGCCGTCGGGTCTCACGATGGTGCCCTCCATCGTGACGCCGTCCAACTCCCACGAGACCTCTGCGTGTACCGTCATCTGACGAATTTATCCTCCGTTCTTGTCCTGCCGCCGGTCGATCGGGTCTCCCGCACGGCCGGGCGCGATCTGCTCGCCGGGGTTCTCGAGGGGACCGATCTCCTGCCCGTTCCGGTCGAAAGTGCGCACGACTGGCCGCTCGTCGGGCAGTCGTGCAACGGCGAAGAGCGAGACGATGAACGACACGACGGCCGCGACCACCAGAACGGTGACCGCCCACGAGATGACCTCCAGAATCACGCCGCCTCCCCGAGCCGGAACGGTCGAGCCGTGACGTCGCGGATGCCGTCCGCCTCGACCGTGAACGCGTCGACGCGGGGCGCGAATCGGTGCAGCAGCAGGTCGAATCGACGTCGCACCAGCACGAACCGGCCGACGACCAGCTCGTCGGCGACGGGATGCACGATGACGTCCACCACGTAGCCGAGGGTTCTGCCCTTCGCGTCGAGCACCCGTCGGCCCCGCAGTGCGCTGAAGCGTTCAGCCATGACCGTCGCCTCCTTCGGAGTCCCCTCGGCGTGCGGAGCCGGGGATCTTCGCGATGAACCGCAGGACCGATTGGTCCACGGTTCTCAGGCCCGCTTCGTCTCGACCGACGCCGAGGTGCACGAGTGCGTCGATCGCGTCGACATGGCGCCAGTCGACGATCGCGGGATGCGGGTCGCGGATGCCGCAGGCCAGGTAGCAGAGACGGAAGAACGCGCGGAGCGCCCGCCGTGTCGGGCGCGGCAGGGGGCCCGACACGATGGCGCGCACCACGAGCAAGCGGGGTGTGGACGCCGTGGGCCGCCCGCCTCCTGGAGTGGTATCCGAGACGTCGAGAAGCACGTCGTCGACGCGTCCGGCGCGGCGGCCATCCCGGTCGAGGATGGCGTGGTTCATGACCTGGGACAGCGCCAGCCACGCGCCCTCGTCGCGGGTGCCTCCGGTCGGAGGTGCGGGCATCCGTGTGCGGTGAGCGCGGTCAGAAGTTGCCACCGGTGATCACCAGAAGAGGAATGGTCGCGATCGTGATCGCCACGAGAACGGCGAGCACGATGCCGGCAACGATGTTGATCGGAAGCGTGTTGCGCAGCTTGCCCATGAACTGTCGGTCGTTGGCCACCAGCAGTAACGGGCCGAACGTGAACGGCAGCGCGGCGGCGCCGAACGCCATCGTGATGACGGCGAACTGGATCGGGTCGATGCCGGTGAGGTCGATCGCAGCGGCCACCGCGATCATGATCAGGATGATCGCGTTGAACATCGGGGCACTGCGCGGAGATCCGCTCTTGCCCCACTCCCACCCGAAGTACTGCGCGACGCCGTAGCCGCCCGACAGACAGAGCTCGACGCACGCGGCGAGCGACACCGCGAAGACGCCGATCACGAAGATGACGAACCCGATCTCGCCGAACGCCTTCACAGCCGGGGTCGCCGCAGCCTTGATGGAGTCGACCGCGTGCGTGTACGGATACAGCGCCTTCGCTCCGGCGCCCATCACAGCGAGCGTGAGCGCGGCTCCGACGATCGTGCCGATCACGGCGACGATGCGGTTCTTCTTGAGGTCTCGCCCGGTCCAGCCCTCCTCGATCGCTCCCGAGGAGTAGAAGTCGAACTGGTAGGGCGTCATGAACGAGCCGACCAGCGATACGGTGGCGAACAAGTAGGCCGCGATCGAGTACGAGGCCTTCAGCTGCGGATGCACGAGCGAGATGCCCACGTTCTGCCAGTTCGGCGCGAGTGCGGCCATCGCCGCGATCATCACCAGCATCGTGAGTCCGGCGAGCGCCGCTGCGGTGTCGACCTTCGAGAAGCTGAGGAACCAGAGCGCCGAGGCGAGCGCGACCGCGACGATCGGCACCCACACGCGGTAGGGCACTCCCGTCAGCAGCTGGAGCGCCAGCGACATGCCGATCAGGTCGACTGCGAGAACGAGAACGTGCACGACCACGTTCGCGACCAGCGGTATCGCACCGAGCCGCGGTCCCAGCCGCGTTCGGATCACCTCGTATGTCGGCTGCGACGACGAGACGGCGACCCGACCCGACATCTCCGCGAACACGGAGAAGCCGACGAGCCCGAACACGACGGTCCAGAGCAGCGCGAAGTCGAAGCGAGCGCCGGCGGAGACCGCCGTGATCACGCCCCCGGTGTCGAGGAACCCGCCGATACCGGCCAGCACACCGAGCGCCAGAGCTGCGACTCCGACGGGAGAGGATGCCTTTCCTGCACGCTTCTGCTGCCGCCCCCTTGGGCGCACCGCGTCGTGCACTGCGCCCTCCCGTCGACATCGGCCATCTATCTGCCGCGCAAGCCGACGCGCCGCACATCGGCCAGCCGACTACATCGTCGGCGTCGGCACTCACAGCGGGAAGGGCTTGACGCGATATCCAGCGCAGGTCTCCGCTGACTGGATCAGCTGCGCGCCTCGGCAGTTGCGCCCAGGAAGTCGCGCAGTTCGGCAGCGCCTTCAAGTCGAACCGGAGCGCCGAGGTAGCCGGCGTTCCTGTCACGCACCTCGTCCCAGCGCTGTCGCGTCATGCGATAGCGGATCTGCGTCGCGGCAACGCCCTCGCGGACTACCCGGACGGCCCCGGCGGGCTCGTAGCCGGTCTTGAGCGAGACCGCGTTCGAGGCAGGGTTGTCGTCGAATGCCGTGGAGGTGACCTCTGCGGCTTCGAGACCGTCGAACAGCAGGTGCAGCATGAGCGCCCGCATTCGTGTCCCGATTCCGCGACCGTGGTGTTCCAGTCCCAGCCACGAGCCGGTCTCGACCGAGCGCAGGATCGGCCACTCCGATCCGCTCGCACCCTGCGATCCGACGACGACACCGTCGACGAGCACGGCGTATTCGAGCGCGAGCTTGGCCGGCCCGACATTCGCCCGGTTCGACCAGTGGTAGGTCAGGACGTTTCGCGAGACCTCCTCTGCACTGCCACGTGTCCAGGGAAAGTTGAACGGCATACGCTCCGGGTCGTGCACCCCGCGCGCCGCCAGTCGGGCGAGCTCGAGGGCCAGCCCGTCGTCGATCCAGCGCAGTTCGAGGTTGCCCGCGTGTGCACGCACGCCTGCGGCCGGCCAGAGCGAAACGAGTGAGTCCGACGTCATGAGCCGAGTCTGGCAGTGCCCCGGCCGTTCTCCCGCCGCCGGATGATCTTCCGTCGATGGGACGGCTCCTTCGTTCAGAAGGGTGGTGGGTCGCTGTCGTATCCGGTGGGTGTTCTCACGCGGATGCCGCCGTCGGGTTTCGGGTCCAGTCGGATCCGGGTCACGGTCTTCATCCGGTGCAGTCTCGGTTTGAACGGGGCCAGGTTGCCCACGTCCGTCGGTCCACCGTGCTGGCGCTCGATCACGTGATCGATCTCGGCGCCGCTGACGATCCCGACCGGAACGTACGGGGCGGCTTCTTCGTCGAGCCCGTACGTCAACGTGAGCCACGTCTTCTGATCCGGGGTCGGCCGGTACCGGGTGGTGTCCAGGTTCAACACCGCCGGACGGATCGGATCCGCCAGCACCTTCCGAAACGAAGGTGCGTCGCGTAACGCGGCCGCCGCCTGCTTCGGCGGGATCGGCCCGTAGCCGAGGAGCTCAGCGAACCGGCCGGCGTCGTCGATCAACACGAACGGCCGCACACCCGCACGGCCACGACGGTGTGTACCGGCACCCGTGGTGTCGCCTTTCAGCCACTGCACGGCCAGGTCGGCACGCACCTGATCCAGGGTGCGGGTCTCACCCGGCAGGGCACGCAACCGTCTCGCTTCCGCGGTCAACGCGACCTCGATCTGCGCGATATCCAGTACCGAGGCGTGGAGGTTCAACCAGGCCATCGCATCCGCGGCCGCCTCCACCACCACCCGTCGTCTGGTGTGGGCCTCCTCGTGCCGCTCCGGCAGAGTGTCGGCACACAACCGTTCCCGCAACAGCCGGCACCGACGGGCGAACACGCCAGGGTTCAGCTTCTCGACGATCCCCGCCATCCGCTCGTCAAACATCGCATACGCGGCCTCGTCGGGGAGCCCAGTACAGGACTCGACGGCGGCACGGACGTGCTGCGGGCTGATCCGACCCGAGGTGAACAACTCCTTCAGCCGGGGCAGCGACGTGTTCAACACGTCGGCCTGCCAGGCCATGGACCGGACCGTGTTCTCACTCAGGTGCAACCACTGCGCCAGATCAAACGCCACAGCCCGCACCGCGAAGTCCACCTCCTCCGCTCGCGGGTCCTTCTCGGTCGCCCCGACCGGGACGTAGATACTGGGGTCCGTGCGGGCGTATTCGAACGCCCGACCGATGGCGAACAGTTGCCGTGCCGCTTCCAGGTTCACCATCGTCTGGGAGGAGACCGCGTCGTCAATGACGGACCGCATCAACCCCGCACCGGACGTCGTCCGCGCCCACGACACGTGCTCGTCCGTCGCGGAGCGGGCCGGCCGGTCCAGGAACAGCAGTTCCGCGGACTCGTCGAACAACGACGCATCCGCCAACTCCGCCCACAAGGCAGCGTCACCCTGCACTGCGGGTGCCAGATCCACGTCGTTCATACCTTCGAAGCTAGGCCATGCCACCGACATTCCCCGGGCACGGAAACCCCCGCTGACCAGCCCTGTTGATGACCGCGCAAACACGTCACTTGGGGACAGAGAGACGCACCACAGGGGCGGCACCAGACCCGCCGCACGCGGCGCGAGACCCGCCGCGCGGCGCCGAACTCGCATCCTCGACGCAGATCCGCACCCGCTACACAGATCCGCATCCGCTACACAGATCGGCATCCGCCACACGAACCGGCATCCGCGACACAACATTCGTGTAGCGGATGCCGACACGTGTGGCGCGAAGCGAGGGCCGCGCGCTCAGGCGCCCGCGAGCATCCTCGACTCGTCGCGCTTTGCTGCGTCGGCCACCACGGCCAGCGGCGCGAACAGTGGATGCTCGTGCCCGAGCCCGGTGATCTGCTCGACCGCCTCGATGGGGTCGTCGTGTCGCAGCAGTTCACCGAGCGCCCGCGACTGCTCGTCCGCGTCTGAGCGGTACCGCAGCGCGGCGCCTATCGCGTGCAGGAGCGCAAGGGGCACAGTACCGCGCTCGGCCAGCTCGGCCGCAGGAGCGATGAACCGGTCGTGCCTGCCCAGCTTGCGAAGGGGATCGCGGGCGACGCGCTCCACCTCGTCGTCCAGGTGCACGTTGCGGAACCGGTCGAGGATGCGCCGACGGTACGCCGCCTGCTCGACCGGGTCGATGCCGTGCCGGGCGACGAGCGCCGCGGACGTCTCCTCGAGTGCCGCGGCGACCGCCGCTGACACTCCAGGGTGCTCGAGCGCCTCCGAGATGGTGCGCGCACCGACCAGGTGACCGCAGTACGCCGCGGTGGCGTGCCCGGTGTTCACGGTGAAGAGCTTGCGCTCGATGTACGGCGCGAGCTCGTGCACGAACTTCGCGCCATCGAGCCGAGGCGGCCGACCGCCGAACGGGCCGTCCTCCACCACCCACTCGGAGAAGTCCTCGACGATCACGTCGAGTCCACTCCCCTCCCGCTGGGCAGGGACGATCCGGTCGACGGCGGTGTTGGCGAACACGGCACGGGCGCCGATCGCCGCCCACTGCTCGTCGGTGACGGCGGCGGCGATGGCCGCCGCGAGGGCATCCGTCGCGCCGACCGCGTTCTCGCACGCCATCACCGCCACCGGCTCGCGGTCGGCGGACCGCGCCAGGATTCCGTCGGCGATGACCGGCGCCACGAGCGGCAGCACGCGCACGCCGACCGCGGTGGTGACGATCTCGGCGTCGGCGATCGCCGCGGCCACCGCGCCGGGGTCGCGTGCACTGTTCAGCGCACGGAACCCGAACACCGTGTCGGTGACCGTGCTGTCACCGACCGCGACCACGCGATACTCGCGGGCGGCATCCAGTGCCTCGATCAACGCATCCGCGACGTCGACGAAGACCACCTCGTGGCCGGAGTCGTGCAGAAGCTGCCCGATGAAGCCTCGGCCGATGTTGCCGGCGCCGAACTGCACGGCGGTCGTCACGTCGTCACCTCGCGCACGTCGGCATCCTCAGCGTCCTCGTTCACCTCGGAAAGCAGCGCGAAGATCGCGTCCGCATCCGGAGCGTCCAGCAGTCGCTGCACGTCGTCGGCGTCCGCGAACAGCACGGCGATGCGCGAGAGGATGTCGAGATGCTCGTTGTCGAGCCCGGCGATGCCGAGCGCGAACCGCACGTCGTCGCCGCCCCAGTCGATCGGATGCTCGTACCTCACGAACGCCAGCGCAGAGCGCACGATCTCGCCCTTCGCGTCGTTCGTGCCGTGCGGAATCGCCAGCAGATTGCCCATGTACGTCGAGACGGTCTGCTCCCGCTGGAGCATCGCGTCGAGGTATCCCTCGTGCACGGCACCCGCCTCCACAAGCAGGCGACCAACCTCGCGCACGGCCTCGTCCCTGGTCGTCGCGGCACCGGATGCCACGACGCTTTCCCTGGTCAGGATGTCGCTCATCGCTTCGCCGGCTCCATCTCCTCGTCGGGCTTCGCCGCTTCGCCGGCCCTGCTGTCCGCCACCAGCTGCACGACCTCGTCGTATCGGGGGCTGTTCATGAAGTTGTCCACCGACACGTGGATCGAGCCGGGCGACTTCTCCTTGGCGCGGTCGGTGAGCTCGCGCTGCGTGACCACGAGGTCTGCGTCGCCCTCGAGGTTCGCGATCGCCTCGTTGCGCACCCGCACGTCGGTGATGCCGGCCTTCTTGAACTTGCTGCGCAACACGGATGCCCCCATGGCGCTCGACCCCATCCCGGCGTCGCACGCGAACACGATGTTGCGCACGAGTCGCTTGGTGCCGTCGCCCTGGGCGTCGCCGGTGTCGGTCTCCGCCTCGTTCACGAGGGTTCCGAGCACCGAGCTCTTCTTGCCCTTGTTGGCCTCGGTCTGCGCGACCGCGGAGGTGAAGGCATCCTCCTTGCCCGCAGCGAGGTCCCGCTTGCGCGTCGCCCGCAACACGACGGAGGAGATGAGGAACGAGACCGCGGCGGCGCCGAGCACGGAGAGCGTGACGCCGATCCAATCGCCCCTCGCGGTCTGGATGAGGATCGCGATGATGCTTCCCGGTGAGGCCGGCGCGACGAGCCCTGTGTTGAAGGCGACATTGATCGCGACCCCGGTCATCCCGCCGCCGATCGCGGCGAGAACGAGGATGGGCTTCATCAGCACGTACGGGAAGTAGATCTCGTGGATGCCGCCGACGAACTCGATGAGGATGGCGCCGGGTGCGCTTGCCCGCGCGATGCCCAGTCCGAAGATCGAGTACGCGATCAGGATGCCGAGGCCCGGTCCGGGGTTCGTCTCCAGCAGGAACAGGATCGACTTGCCGGTGTCGTGCGCCTGCTGGATGCCCAGCGGGTCGAGTACGCCGTGGTTGATCGCGTTGTTCAGGAACAGCACCTTGCCGGGCTCGATGAGGATGCTCACCAGTGGCAGCAGGTGCGCGCCGACCAACCAGTTCACTGCAGCGCCCAGCAGATCGCTGAGCCATTCGACGAGCGGGGCGATACCGAAGAACCCGGCGATCGCGAGCGCGCCGCCAACGATGCCGGCCGAGAAGTTGTTCACGAGCATCTCGAACCCGGCCTTGATCTTGCCGTCCCAGATGCGGTCGACGTGCTTCATGACGAAGGCGCCGAGCGGGCCCATGATCATGGCGCCGATGAACATCGGGATGTTCGTGCCCACGATCACGCCCATGGTCGCGATGGTGCCCACCACGCCGCCGCGCACGCCGTAGACCATGCGGCCTCCGGTGTTCGCGATGAGCAGCGGCAGCAGGTAGGTGATCATCGGGCTGACCAGGCCGACGTACTGAGTGAAGGTGTGGCCACTCGGGTCCTGCGCGAGCTGCGTCGCGGCGCCGTTCCAGCCGATGTCGGCCACGTTGCCGAAGCCGCCCAGGATGCCGCTCGGCGTCCAGCCGGTGGCGATGAAGAAGGCCGTGATGAGTCCCCAGGCGATGAACGCCGGAATGTTCGGCATCACCATGCCGGAGAGGAACGTGCCGAAACGCTGCACGCGTACGCGTGCGCCCCTCGGTTTCGCGACTGACGTCGTCGTCATGATGGATTACTCCGATTCTTCAGGTGCTGCGGGGGTCTGTGGCGTCAGGGTGCGATGGCGTGAACGGCGTCGCGCACCGCGTTCCTGGCGGAGTCTGCTGAGTCGGCGGCGAGAGCGAGCTCTGCCAGCCGCTGGGTCTGCTCGCGCGTGAACCGGCGAAGGGATGCCCGAACATCGCCGAGCGCCGCCGGCGCCATCGAGAGAGTGGTCACGCCGAGCCCGACGAGCACGGGGGCGAGCAACGGGTCGGCCGCGGCCTCACCGCACACCCCGACCGGCTTGCCCGCCGCGCGCCCGGCCGAACCGGCCTCGCCGATCAGACGGAGCACCGCGGGATGCCACGGGCTCTGCAACGCGGACACCGCGCCGAGCATCCGGTCGGCCGCGAGCGTGTACTGCGTCAGGTCGTTCGTGCCGATCGAGACGAAGTCGCACTCGGCGAGGATGCGGTCGGCTATGAGGGCGGCGGAGGGAACCTCGACCATGACACCGGTCGTCTTCAGCCCGTGCTGGCGGGCCGCCCGCGTGAAATAGGCGGCCTCCTCGGTCGTCGCCACCATCGGCGCCATCACCCAGAGGTCGGCGCCGGTGTCGGCCTGTGCTGCGGCGAGCGCCGCGAGCTGGTCGTGCAGCACGTTCTCGCGTGCCCGGAGCGCACGGATGCCGCGCACGCCGAGCGCCGGGTTCTCCTCCGCCGTCTCGTTCAGGAACGGGAGCGGCTTGTCGGCTCCGGCGTCCAGCACGCGCACGACGACCTTCGGAGACGGCTCCTCGGAGGGCTGCGCCGCGAACGCGCTCAACAACCGCGCGTACTCGTCGCGCTGCTCGGTCACGCTCGGCGCCTGCGCACGGTCGAGGAAGAGGAACTCGGTGCGGAACAGTCCGACGCCCTCGGCTCCTGCGGCGACCGCCTGCGCGGCCGCGTCGCTCGAACCGAGGTTCACGAGCAACGGAACCGGCGTGCCGTCTGCGAGGCGACCCGGACCGGACGCCGCAGCCCGGGCATCCTTAAGCCGCTCCGCTCGCTCGATCGCTGCTGCCCGCTCATCACCGTTGGGCTCCCGGATGACCGTGCCCGCCTCCGCGTCGACGACCACCGTGTCGCCGTCCTCGAGCTCCGCCGCCCCGGCGCAGCCGACCACCGCGACGATGCCCTTGCCCCTGGCGAGGATGGCGGTGTGCGAGGTGGGCCCGCCGTCGCTCGTGACGAGAGCGAGCACGCGGTCAAGGTCCAGCTCGGCCGTGTCGGCCGGAGAGAGGTCGCGAGCGACGAGCACGAACGGCTCGTCCGCGTCGGGTAGGCCGGGCACCGGCACGCCGAGCAGTTCGGCGATGAGTCGCTGGGCGAGGTCGTCGAGGTCGCCCGCACGGTCGGCGAAGTACCCGCCGAGCTCGGTCAGGCGGGTGCGGAGCTCGCCGCACGCCTCGAAGACGGCGCGTTCGGCGGCGAGTCCGCCCCGGATGCGCCGCTCGAGCTCGGCATCCAGCGTCTCGTCGCGCACGATCATGGCCTGCGCCTCGAGCACGTCGCCCGCGACCCCGCCCAGCTGCTCCGCACGGTCGTCGAGGTAGTCCGCGACGACGGCCACGGCGTCGCGCGCCCGGCGCAACTCATCGTCGGCGGGGACCTCGGCCGGTCGCGGCAGCGGTTCTGCGATGGGATCCGCCGCGCGCAGCACCCGGCCGACGACGACGCCCTGGCCGATGCCCACGCCCCGGAGCACCTGCCCGGGCGCGGTGCCGGCATCCGGCCTGGTCGCGAGTTCAGGCGTTGTCATGGTCGAAGACCAGAACCTCGGAGAGCGAGTCCAGCACGTCAGACGACTCGGGATGATCGCAGCTGAGCGTCACCGTGTCACCGTGGTCGATGCCGAGCGCGATGACGGCGAAGATGCTCGACGCGCTCACCGGGTCGCCCGTGCCCTTCGCGATGCGCACGGGCATGCCGCTGGCCTCGACGGCCTTCACGAAGAGCTTCGCCGGCCGGGCGTGCAGCCCGTGCTGCGATCCGACCTGCACCGTGCGTTGCGCCATGTTCTTCTCTCTCCCGATCCACTTGCTGTTCTGTGCTGTGCTCGCCACTGCTGCGCCGTGGCTACCGCTCCGGCGCCGCGGCGAGCGCGATGTCCAGTGCTTCGTCGCCCGATCTCCCGCGGATCACGGATTCGGGCAGCAGCGCCGCCGCCACCCGCGATCGTGCGAGGTCAGTCGCGATGGCGTCGTACTGGTCGGCCAGGTGAGGTCCGACCAGCACGACGTCGGCTCCGACCGCGTCGTCGGCGAGCGCCGAGGTGCTCGATGCGGTCACGATGACGCGATGTCCGCGAGCGGCCGCAGCTGCGCGCATCCACAGGGAGACGAAGGTGCTCGATGCCCCCGCACCACAAATGACCAGCACCCTCAGCGGCTCCGTGCTCTGTGCCGCCGCGCTGTCGCCCGACATTGTCGTCATGACCCCATGGTCACCCGCTCGTCTTCTCGCCGCCAGGATGCTTGCTTCCGCACTCCCGGAAGGTCGCGTCTTGCTTCCGCACCCCCGGAAATCCTCGTCCGGGTGGCCCGCGCGTGCGCGCGAGCATGCTTGACTCGGCGTCAGGTCCGGGTCGTTGCGCTTCGTCCGTTCGTCGATGCGCACCGTGCCGTCGGACGCGTCCGAAGTCCGTGCGATGGCGCGTGGAGGTGAGCCGTGATCAGCAGCAGGCAGGCGAAGCTGCTCGACTACCTCGCCCGCGTGGGCGGCTGGGTGACCGCCGCTGAACTCGCCGACCATGTCGGCGTCACGCCGCGCAGCATCCGAAGCTACGTCGGCGAGCTGAAGGACTCCCCCGAATCACACGATGTGGTCAGTTCGTCTGCGCAGGGGTACCGGCTCAACACGGATGCCTACGCCGCCTACCGCGCGCGGCTCACCGCGACGGACCGCCCGCCCGACACGCCATCCGCGAGGGTGCGCCGGCTGCTGCGGCGACTCCTCGACGACGTCGACGGCCTGGATGTCTACTCCGAAGCGGAGGCCGCGTTCGTCAGCGAGTCGACCGTGGAGTCGGACCTCTCGCGCGTGCGCCGGGTGCTCGACGACAGCGGGCTCTCGCTCTCCCGGCGCGGCAGCGTGGTGGTGCTCGAGGGCTCCGAGCTCGACCGGCGGCGCATGCTGAGCCGGTTGATCCGTCAGGAGTCCGACGAGGTGATCGTGAGCCTCGGCCGCATCGAGAGCGAGTTCGGGCTGGCCGGCCTCTCCGACTTCAAGCGCGACCTCTCCCGCGAGCTCGACCACCGTGGCTACTTCGTCAACGAGTACGGCATCAACGATGTGCTCCTGCACGTCGCCATCGCCGTCCACCGGTCCTCGCGCGGCGGGCACCTGCCCCAGCGCGACGCCGTCATCGACCCCGAGATAGCGGCCACCGCGGCCACGCTGGGGCGGCTCGTCCCACGGTATTTCGACGGTGACCTTGACGACGAGGAGTACGACCAGCTCGCGATTCTGCTCGCCACCCGCGTGCTCGCGCCGGACAACGACCGCAACGAGGCGGCCGTCGAGAGCTACCTGCGACCCGACGTGGTGAACACGGTGAGCACGATCCTGGCCGAGGCATCCGACCGCTACGCGATCGACCTGCGCGACGGACCGTTCACCATGCG
The DNA here is from genome assembly GCF_051954055.1 of Humibacter sp. NCBI lineage: Bacteria > Bacillati > Actinomycetota > Actinomycetes > Micrococcales > Microbacteriaceae > Humibacter > Humibacter sp. The sequence continues at coordinate 45,748 of NZ_JBQCIE010000017.1, forward strand.
ACTCGCGTTGCACGTGCAGAACCTGCTGGCCAGGGCGAGCGAGCGCAACTACTCGCGCAACCCGCTCACGCGGTCGATCAAGACCACCTACGCGCTCATCTACGAGGTCGCGGTGTACGTCGCGTCGAAGCTGCAGCAGAGTGCGGGCATCCAAGTCACCGACGACGAGATCGCGTACATCGCCATGCACGTCGGTGCACACCTCGAGCAGCAGTCCAGGCGCACGGATGCCGTCACCTGCGCCCTCGTCTGCCCCGGCTACTACGACATCCACCGGCTGCTACGGGAGCGCATCGAGCGGGAGCTGGGCGACGACATCCTGGTGACGACGGTCGCCACCGGTGCCGACACGGACTGGGATGCGCTCGGCACCGACCTCGTGCTCACGACCATCCCGCCGTCGACGCCGAGGAACGACGTCATCGTGATCGGACCGTTCCTCACTCATGCGGACGCGGATGCCGTGCGCGCCGCGGTCGCACGCATCCGCCGGCACCGCAGGCGCGCCGGCATCAAGCGGGAGCTGCTGGAGTACTTCGACGAGTCACTGTTCTTCCGCAACGTCTACGCACCGGACGAGTTCGCCATGATCCGCCTGCTCGGCGAGCGGATGCGCGCCAAGGGACTCGTCGATGACGCCTACATCGAGGGCGCCGTCGAGCGGGAACGGATGTCGTCGACTGCGTTCACCGACACCCTCGCGATCCCGCACGCCATGGCGATGACCGCACCGGAGACGGCGATCGCCATCGTCGTCAACGATCAGGCGATGGACTGGGGCGAGGCGCGGGTGAACGTCATCGCCTTCATCGCGTTCAACGCGCTTGAGCGCAGCGGCTTCCAGGCCGTGTTCGACCAGTTCGTCGAGGTCTTCAGCGACCGCGACGCCGTGCTGGCCATCACCCGCCGCTCGACAACATTCGGCGCGTTCATCGACGAACTGGTGCACGTGTTCGACAGCTGACGGGCATGAGTAAACTGCGGCGTCCTCAGTCCCCAGTGTCAGACACTTGTTCGTCCACCATCAACGAGGACGTTCGTCCCGGTGATCATGGCGGCATCCTCGCTAGCGAGATACCCGATCAGCGATGCGATTTCCTCGGGCTGTGCGAAGCGGCCTACAGGTATCTCGGCCTTTGCCCGCTCACCCTTCTCTCCGGCCCATGCGGCCTTTCCGAGAGGAGTTTCGACAACAGTCGGTGACACGGCGTTGACCGTGACACCGGACGGCGCCCACTCCTTCGACAGGACACGGGTGAGGCCTATGATGGCTGCCTTGCTCGCGGCATACGCGGCGTGCTGGTCAAGGCCTATCACGGCCGCCTGCGACGCGAGATTGATGATCCTCCCGTAGCGGGCTGCAAGCATGGCTCTACCTGCAGCCTGAGCCATGTAGAAGGTCGCGCTGAGGTTGACGTCGATCGTGGTCCGCCAGCGGTTCGGAGGCACATCGATCGCCGAATCGAGGAGCGCTACCCCAGCGGAATTCACAAGGATCGTCGGCGTACCAACAGATCCGACCGTCTGCGAAATGATTTCCGCTGCGGCATCGGGATCGGTGAGGTCCCTTGCGATGCCGAGGTGCGAGTCCCCGGGAAGGGCGGGCATGAGCTCGACGACACGATCGCTGAGGTCCACACCGATGACGCGCGCACCCCTGGTCGCGAAATGATGGGCCACGCTGTACCCAATACCACTTGCCGCACCAGTGATCACCGCGATGTCCCCGGAGTGCTTCTGGTTCACGATTTCACCTCGTAGTCCTTGATGATCTGGACTTTGGCGTTCGATGGGGTCTCGGGATCGAATCGGTAACCGAGCCACTCCTTCGCGAGGCGGCGAGCCAGTTCCGACCCGATCACTCGTTGTCCGAAGCAGAGCACCTGCGCGTCGTTGGACTTGACCGCTCGCTCCACGGAGTAGGAGTCATGAGCAGTCACGGCGCGGATGCCCGGCACCTTGTTCGCCGAGATCGCCACTCCGAGTCCGGTGCCGCAGACAAGAAGGGCTCGGTCTGCTTCGCCGTCGGCAACGCGTTCAGCCGCTTCGATTGCGACGCTTGAGTAGGGTGTGTGTTCCTGACGGTTTACTCCGACGTCGATGACCGCTTCCACTCGCGGATCCGCTTCGAGATCGGCCTTGATGGCCTCCTTCAAATCGATGCCCGCGTCATCGCTGCCGATGACGATTCTCCAAGACGGTTCGGTCATGGTTGTCTTCCTTTCGTGATGCTCAGCGAACCAGCAGTTCGTCGAAGGCCCCGACGATCAGGCTGAAAGAAGTGGCTCCGGCGTCGGGAGTGCCGATGCTCTTCTCTGCCAGAGGTCGTGCGCGGCCCTTCCTCGGTGTCAACGCCGCCGTGGCCGCGGCGGCGGATGCAGCAGCACTGGCCGCGTGTCGCCATGCAGCGTCGATAGTTAGCCCGTCCTCGATCGCGGCAGACAATGCCTCGCTGAAGGGTGCGAGCGCGTCGAGTAGCGTCTTGTCTCCGGGCGCGGCGCCACCCAGCTCGACGATCGCCGTCTGGAATGAGGCGACGGCGTCTACCGCATCGGCGGCGCCGTATTGAGTAGCATCATCGCGCAGCGCTCGCCCTGCAGCTTCGAGACCCGCACCCCAAAGCACGCCAGAAGTACCACCAGCCGAGGCAGCCCAGGCCCGCCCCGCTCTGCGCAGGAGCCACCCCGGTCCTGCCCCGTCCCGACCGCGGGTGGCGGCGGCGGCCGCGTCGGCACCTTTGACCATTCCTCGGCCATGGTCTCCGTCACCCGCGACGGCGTCGATGCGGCCAAGTTCTGCTTCGTGGGAGTGCATCGCGCGAGCGATGATGGCGAACCCCTGCGAGACCATGGTGCCGAGGTCGGCTGCGGCGGGCGATGCGGCCGGCGGCGTGATTTCGTCCTCCCCATCGATCACGGTGTTGACCGGTCGTAACTTGGCCAGCGCTCTCGACTGCTTGCGATAGGCGGGTGTGTAAGCGTCCGCGCGCCAGACTCTCTCCAGTTGGTCGTCCAACCACATCAAGGTGAGCGAGCATCCGCCCATGTCGAGGCTGGTGACCAGCTCGCCGACCTCGGGCTCGATGACGTCCAAGCCCTCGGCGCGCAGCAGGGGTGCGATTTCGGACCAGAGCAGGAAGAGCTCTTCGTATTTGGTTGTTCCCAAACCATTGACAATGACGGCGACCCGGTTCCCCTCCGGTCGATGCTGGTCCGCCAGGATCGACCCCACGAGAGATTTCGCCAGCTCCGCCGCAGTTGCAATGGGAGCATCATGGATGCCCGGTTCACCATGGATTCCGAGGCCGACACCCATCTTGCCGTCCGGGACGGTGAAAAGGGGCTGGGCGGCTCCTGGCATGGAACAGCCGGAGAAGGCCACGCCGAAGCTTCGCGTAGCTTCGTTCGCCGTGCGGCCAATGGCCTCGACTTCGTCAATGTCGAGGCCCTCAGCGGCGGCGGCACCCAACGCCTTGAACACGGTGAAGTCTCCAGCTATGCCTCGACGCATGACGGGGTCGTCGGCGGAGGCGATGTCGTCGGTGACGACGACTACCCGGGTGTCGATTCCCTCACTACGAAGTCGATCGGCGGCGATGCCGAAGTTCATCACATCGCCTGCATAGTTGCCGAACGCGAGAATGACGCCCCGACCCTGGTCCGCTGCCTTCGCAACCGAGTAGACCTGCGCGGCGGAAGGTGATGTGAAGATGTTGCCGACAACGGCACCCGACGCTAAGCCGGGACCGACCAGGCCGCAGAAAGCTGGATAGTGTCCCGAGCCGCCGCCTACGACGACCGCGACGATCGGCTCGGCGCGGCGGTGGGAGACCGCGCCACCGGGCACCCCTCGTAGCCTGTCCGAGTACAGGTCGAGGAATCCGGCGAACTGGTCGTCGGCGAAGTCGGCAGGGTCGTTGTAGACGACGGTCATGAGACGCTCTCCTACTTGGTCTGCCCAGGAAGGCCCTCGTACGCGATGTTCCCGGTCTTCAGGTTGCTGTCGACGAGAGCTGGCAGGCGCTTGAGGAAGGTGTTGTTGTCGGTGACGACGTTCTTGATGGCCGCATCGACGTTCTTCGAGGTGATCCCCGGCATCGTGTAGGTGAGGTTGGTGTTGACCTTCTCCTTCTTGGCCAAGCGCTGCGCGACCGCGAGGCCGGTCGCGAGCTCCACCGTTCCGTGCTGCAGCGAGGTGCCGATCATCTGCCCGGACTTGACTGCGTCGAGCCCGTCTTGAATGCCGTCTATGCCCACGACTTTGACGCCGCTGAGATTCGCCTGCTTGAGTGCCTGGAGCGCGCCGATGGCCATATCGTCGTTCTGCGAGATCACGCAGTTGATCTGCGAGCCGAACGCGGAGATCCAGTTGCTCATCTTGTTGACGGCCTGGTCGCGATCCCAGTTGGCCGTGTCCTTCGCGAGGAGCTTGACTCCCGGATTCTTCGCGAGGACATTGTCGATGCCCTTGCCCCGATTGATCTCAGGCGAGCTGCCCAACGGGCCCTCGAGCTCGACGCAATTCCCCTTGCCACCGATGGCCTGCATCATCTGCGTCGCTTCTTGCTCCCCAGCGGCAACGTCGTCGGGTTGGACATTGGCGTCGAGGCTAGAGCCGGACAGCGCAGTGTTCACCGCGATGATCGGAATGTGCGCGGACTTCGCGGCTGCGACCTGAGGCTGCAAAGAGTCCGCCTGTACTGGAACGATGATGATGGCGTCCACGTGCTGGTTCACGAATTGGCTGACCTGGTTTGCCTGCGTGGAGACGTCGTTGTTCGCAGAGTTCCACTCGAGGGTGATGTTGTTGGCCTTGGCGTATGCCTCCATGCCTTGCTTTCCCTGAGTGATGAACGAGGACATGTTGTACACCGAGACACCGACGGTCACGGCGCCCGACTTCGCCGTGGGGTCGCCGGCGCCGCAGCCGGAGAGTGCCAGCGTCGTGCACGCGGCGACGACGCCGGCCGCGAGAATGGTGCGCTTCTTCATGAGGATTGTTGTCCTTCTTCTTCGAGGGGTTGGTGCGGATAGGCTGGGTCAGCGACGGTGTCGGCCGGCCCACACATCGACGCCGACGGCGGCGACAATGATCACTCCTTTGATGACGTCCTGCCAGTAGGCAGGAACGAGCAGGAGGTCCAGGCCGTTGTTGATGGTCTGGATGAGCAGCAGGCCGATGGTCGTGCCCCACACGGTGCCGCGTCCGCCCGCCAGGCTCGCGCCGCCGATGACGACGGCCGCGATGGCGTCCAGCTCGTAGCCGGACCCGAGATTCGGTGCGCCGGTGATCACTCGGGAGGAGAGCATCAAACCCGAGATTCCGGCCAGGAGGCCGCTGATGGCGTAGACGCTGAACAGCGTGCCTCGGGTGCGGAGTCCTGCGATCTCAGAAGCCAGCCGGTTCCCGCCGACCGCGTACACGCGGAGGCCGTAGGTGGTGCGATGCATGACGAACGCGAACACCAGGATCGCGACGATCATGAGGATGACGGGAATCGTGATGCCGAACACGGCTGTGTTCGCGTAAGCGCCGTAGCTTGCTGTCAGCCCGTTGATCGGTGCTCCGTTGCCAATGGCGTAAGCGAGTCCCGATCCGAGCGTCAGCATTCCGAGTGTCGCGATGAACGACGGAACGTTCAGACGGCTCACTACCAGTCCATTGATACATCCTGCGATCACCCCGACGAGTACAGCCGTGACGAGTGGCACGAGCAGGTTGCCGCTGACATTCTGGTCGGCCCATGCCGCAGCCATCGCACTCACCGCGATGATGCTGCCCACCGACAGGTCGATGCCACCCGTGAGGATCACGAGAGTCTGGCCCAGCGCAATGAGAGCGAACGGTGCGGCCGCAATGAGGATCGTCACGACGTTGTCGAGCGTGGCGAACCGTGCGCTGCGGTAGGCGAAGAACGCCACGATCAGCAGCATGACCACGACCATGATGTGCCGCAGCAGGAAGTTGCCGACGACCGGTGCCCAGACACGGTTCGTGTCCTTGGCCACCACGATGGGCGCTGAGTTGGTCATGGCGCGATCTCCTTCGAATCCGCGGATGTGAGAGTGTTGGTCGACTGGCCGGACGCCAGCCGGAAGATGGTGTCGGATGCCTGTGGTGTCGCGAGTTCTGCTGCGGAGAGCTCGCCGACGACAGTTCGGTTGCGCAGCACGAGGGTGCGATGAGAGAGGCTCAGGATCTCGGGGAGGTCGCTGGACGCCATGACCACAGCGACGCCGGAACGGGAGAGCTCGGTGATGATCCGATAAATCTCGCTGCGCGCGCCCACGTCTACGCCGCGAGTTGGTTCATCCAGAAGGAGCACGTCGACTTTGCCGCTCAGCCAACGCCCGAAGACGACCTTCTGCTGATTGCCGCCGGAGAGGTTCTCCATGTGCTGGCTCAGACCGTTGCTCTTGAGCCGCATGGATGACATGACCTCGGCGATAGCGTCGCGTCGGCTCCGTCCCCGCAGAAGGCCCAGGCGGCTGAACGCGGCCATGCGAGGCAAAGTCGCGTTGTCCAGCACGCTCAGCGACAACACGGCACCAGCACCCTTCCGGTCCTCCGGCACGATCGCGACGTTGCGGCCGATCGCTGCCTGGGGCGTCTGCCTGTGCAACGTCCGCCCTGAAATGGCGATGGTGCCGGAGACCGGTTTGCGGATCCCGTAGATCGACTCGATGAGCTCGGTACGACCGGCACCGACGAGTCCAGCAAGTCCTAGAACCTCGCCCTTGCACACATGAAGGCTCAGAGGCTTCGCGCCATGCTCGATCACGAGGTCCTTGACCTCGAGAACACGTTCAGAGCCGGGCTCGGGCAGCTCCGGGAAGAGCTGGTCGAGTTCTCGCCCGATCATCGCGGTGACGATCTCGTCATCCGAGATCTCACCGAGTGCGGCATCCGCGATCAGCGTTCCGTCGCGAAGCACCACGACGCGGTCGCCCATTGCCCGGATTTCTTCCATCTTGTGCGTCGTGAACAACACCGCCACGCCTTGGTCACGCAGAGAGCGCACGATCTCGGCGAGCCGGGATACTTCTCGTTCGGCGATGGCACTTGTCGGCTCATCCAGAAGCAGAACCCGCGCGCCACGGCCGGTCGCCTTGACGATCTCGATGATCTGGCGGATCCCCACAGGGAGAGTGCCCATCCGCGTAGTCGGATCGAGTTCCAGTCCGAATCGCCCCAGTTGCTTGCGTGCCTCGCGGATCATTCCCCGGCGGTCGAGCGTGCCCAGCCAGGTGCGCTTCTCGCGCCCAATGAACAAGTTCTCGTAAACGGAGAGATCCGGGATGGATGCGAGCTCCTGCGGCACGATCGCAACACCCAGTTCGGTGGCAGCGCGGGCGTTGCCGGCTGACAGCTCCGCTCCTCGAACTGACACGATCCCGTTGTCGGGCTTGTATTGGCCCGATGCGATCTTCATCAACGTCGACTTGCCGGCGCCGTTCTCACCGGCGAGCGCCGTGACCGTCCCGGCCTTCAATTGAAGGCGTACCCCTTTGAGAACGGGAACTCCACCGAACGATTTGTGGATGTCGTCGCAGGCAAGCATCGCCACATCGGCATCGACATCGGCATCTGCAGTAGGCACGACATGCTCCTTTGCTGCGTCGCCGGATCCCGGCTGACAGCATCAGTATCAGAACATCTGCTCACTCGTGCAAGTTCAATGCTCACATGTGCACTCCAGATTTATCCATCTCGCGTATGCTCAGATGAGCAAGGAGGCATGGGATGACGCAGCAACCGGGACCCGGACGTCAGGTCCAGATCGCTCAGATCGCGACCGAGTACTACCTGCATGGGAAAACACGAGTCGAAATCGCCGAGGAGACCGGGCTGAGCCGATTCAAGATCGGACGCCTACTCGACGAGGCCGTCGAGGCCGGAATTGTCCGCTTCGAGATCGCGAGTACAACTGGCGTCGATCTCGCACTATCGGTCAAGGTCAAGGAACGATTCGACCTTGAGCACGCGGTAGTCGCCTCTGTGCCAGTCGATTCGGACAGTGCGATGCAGGAAGGGCTCGGAAGAGCAGCCGCCGCGCTGCTCGCGGAGATTCTCACCGATGATGACGTCCTCGGTCTCACGTCCGGGCGCACACTGAACGCGATGGCTCGCGCGATGCACGGATTGCCGTGCCGTAACGTCGTTCAACTAGCGGGCATCGCCGGCCCGTTGCAGCAGAGCGGACTCGAGGTCATCCGGCGAATCAGCGCATTCGACGGGGTCCGCCCTTGGCCCATTTACGCGTCGCTAGTCATGAGCGATACGCAGGCTGCGGACGGGGCACGAAGGCAGCCCGACGTACGACAAGCATTCGATCAGTTCAAACGGGTCAGCGTAGCTGTAGGAGCCGTCGGTTCGTGGGTCCCGCGAAACTCGCTCATGATGGAGAATCCCGCGCTATCGGAGTCAGATCGAAAGAAACTCATCGCGCGTGGCGTCGTTGCCGAGTTCGCAGCGACCTTGGTCACAGATTCGGGCGAAGTCATTCACGATCTCGAATCCCGGTGCCTCGCGATCTCCGAGAACCAGCTGCGTACGGTTCCCACCCGGATCGCTGTGGCCGGCGGCCCCAGCAAGAGTCGCGCGATCCGCGCAGTTCTGACCTCGGGCCTTGTCAACTCCCTCGTGACGGATTCCGCGACGGCAGAGCGGCTCCTGGCGGTCTGACATGAGAACGACACGACGCGTCGCAGGCATCGATTCGTCCACGCAGAGCTGCAAGCTCGTCATCCTTGACGCCGACACTGGGGAGCTCTTGCACTCCAGCGCTCTGCCGCATCCCGACGGCACCGAACTCGCGCCGCAGCGCTGGTGGGACGCCTTCGAGGGCGTAGGCGCCACGAATCTGACTGATATCGACGCTCTTGCCATCACGGCGCAACAGCACTCCACCATCTTCCTCGACGGGAACGGCGAGGTCATCCGTGACGCCATCCTCTGGAATGACAGCCGCGCAATCTCACAGGGCCTTTCCCTGCGTGCTGCTCTCGGGCCCGGCTGGTGGGCAAGGGAGATCGGTGTCCTCCCGGGCGCCGCACACCCGATCTCCAAGCTGCGTTGGCTCGCGGAGGCCGAGCCGGAGCACGCCCAACGGCTTCAGTCCGTCATGCTTCCGCATGATTGGCTCACCTGGAACCTGCGCGGCGGAGCGCGAGCCGGCGTGGAGCCGACCACGGACCGATCGGACGCATCGTCAACGGGATACTGGTCCCCCACGCTCAGGGAATACCTCCCGGATCTGATAACTCTCGCTCTCGGTCATAACGTGAGAGTCCCGCGAGTGCTCAACCCGAACGAGCCCGCCGGACATCTTCCGGGCGGCGTTCTCGTCGCACCAGGACTCGGCGACAACGCAGCTACCCACCTTGGGCTTGGGAGCCTCGTCGGAGAAGTCGTTGTGTCGATCGGTACGAGCCTGACGATCTCTGTGACGTGGCCGAACCCACTACGGGACGAGACAGGACGGGTGGATGACATGGCGGATGCGATGGACTCCTATCTTCCCATCGTCGTCAGCCTCAACGGCGCCAGAACGCTCAGCGCTACGGCCCGCATGCTTGGAGTGAGCCTGGGAGACCTTGACCGACTAGCTCGCGAGGCGGCCTCGGATGCATGTGGCCTGACCTTCCTCCCGTTCCTCGACGGCGAACGAACGCCGCTGTTGCCGGGATCTACGGGCAGCCTCGTCGGCCTGACTCGCGAATCGATGACAGCAGAGAACCTCGCCAGAGCAGCGATTCTCGGAATGGCGAACTCGGTAGCACAAGGACTCGAGGACCTGCAGCTCGCCGGAGCACGTTGCGATTCCATCACTGTTGTTGGAGGCGGCGCCAGATCATCAGCTCTTCGACAGGCAATCGCAGACCTGACTGGACTAGACGTTGCTTACCCACAACCGCTCGAATATGCGGCTCGGGGAGCCGCTTACCAGGCCGCTCGCATCGCCCATGGGACCCTTCCTCGGTGGAAGCGCACGGTCCAAGAGCACCACCGTCCGGCGTCTCCGCTTTCGTGGGTCGACAGAGTCCGCGCATCCCATCGCGAGGTTTGTGCCCGCCTTTTCCTGTCCGCTTAGCGCCATTCTTGAACGTACGGCCGCACAGCAAAATGAAACAGCGCCGAAACGGGCGGAATCGCTATCGTTGCGCCATGACCGTGACCGCTTCCGCGCGCCCCACCACCATCGAACCCGGCGGAATCGAGTCGATCCCGATCGACAAGCGGCACGGTTCGCCGTGGCAGCTGCTCGCGACCTGGTCGGCGCCGAACCTCGAATTCGCGACCGTGTTCGTCGGATTCATCGGCGTGGCCTACTTCGGGCTCGGCTTCTGGCAGGCGGTGTCGGCGGTCGTGCTCGGCAACGTGCTCGGGGCCGCGACCCAGGGCATCCTGTCGTCGTGGGGTCCGCGCGAGGGCCTTGCCCAGCTCGTACTGAGCCGTACTGCGTTCGGCTTGCGCGGCAACATCCTGCCGGCCGCCATCAATACGGTCATGGCGGGCCTCGGCTGGTTCGCGGTCAACTCGGTCTCCGGCGCACTCGCGCTCACGACGCTGACCGGCATGCCCGCATGGTTGTCGCTCATCATCATCGTCGTGCTCGAGGTGGCGCTCGCATTCGTCGGCCACGACCTCGTGCAGGTCTTCGAGCGTTACGCGAGCATCGTGCTCGGGGTCGTGTTCCTGCTCGCCACCGGCGCCGTCTTCATGAACCCCCACGTCGGTGCCGCGATAGCAAGCCACCACGGCTTCAGCTTCGCCGGCTTCACTCTGACCGCGTCGGCCGCGTTCGGCTACGCCGCCGGCTGGAACCCGTATGCGTCCGACTACAGCCGCTATCTCCCGAAGAATGTCAGTCCCGTCACAACCGCCTGGGCCGCCGGCCTCGGCAACTTCGTCTCCTGCACCGTCCTGATGGCCGGGGGCGCCGCGGCCGCGCTCATCGCCAACCCCGCCGCGCTCCCCACCGACGCCTACGTCACCGGGATGCCCACCTGGATCGGCGATCTCACGCTGATCGGCATCGCGGTCGGTGCCATCGCCGCCAACGCCCTCAACGTGTACTCCGGTGCGATGTCGTTCCTCGCCGCCGGCGTGCGTATTCCGTTCTCACTCCGTCGAGCGATCATCGCGATCGGATTCGGCATCCTCGGGTTCGTCATCGCGCTCATCGCGGTCATCAACTTGGACTTCTACAACAACTACGACAACTTCCTTCTCGTCATCGCGTACTGGATCGCGCCGTGGCTGGGGATCGTGTTCGTCGACCGGTTCCTGCGGCGCGGCACCGCGATCGCGGCGTTCATCCCCGACAAGGCGCGCTACCGCAACCCGGCGGGCATCCTCGCGCTCGTCATCGGTGGCGCCATCTCGATCTGGCTGTTCTCCAACCAGACCTTCTACTCCGGCTTGATCGTGCGACTCACCACGCCGGCCGGGAAGGATGCGACCTCAGCGATCGGCGACCTCACGCCGCTGGTCGGCTTCGTGCTCGCCGGGCTGATCTACCTGATCCTGTTCCACGTCTTCAAGCCCAAAGTCGGCGGTCCCCTCTCCGAAGAGCCGGAAGTCGTGGTCGGCGTCGACGCTGCGGATGACGTCGCATGAGCGCGCCGATCGTCGGTGCGGTGTACGCCACGGACGCCGAGAAACTCGACGTGGCTCGCTACGAAGCCCTCGCGGGCCGCGGCGAGGGCGGCATCCCGATCGGGGCCGCACTCTTCGACGAGAACGACCGTTTGCTCGGCTCGGGACGCAACCAGCGCGTGCAGGGCGACAACCCAGCGCTGCACGGTGAGACCTCGGCGTTCCTCGCCGCCGGGCGGCAGCGATCGTACCGACGCACCACGATGGTCACGACGCTGTCACCATGCTGGTACTGCTCCGGACTCGTGAGGCAATTCGGGATCGGTCGCGTGGTCATCGGCGAGAACACCACGTTCTACGGAGGCGAGGACTGGCTCCGTGAGAATGGCGTAAGCGTCGATGTCTTGCAGGATCCCGACCTCATCGCCGTCATGACCGAATTCATCGCCGCCAACCCCGACCTCTGGAACGAGGACATCGGCGAGGAGTAGAGACGGTGGCGGCACGGGGCCCGTCGCGGCGTGGGCCCACCCAAGGGTTCGAATCGCGGTACCGATTAAGTGATTGAGGGCCCCCGCCGAGCGGGGGCCCTCAAACACTTTGGTGTTCGGCGCTGCGCGCCTCAACACTCAATCGCTCAGTCCGAGAGCAAGCAAGCTTGCTCTCTTCCTTCGCTCAATCGTGTGGAGCTACGGGGATTCGAACCCCGGACCTTCTCATTGCGAACGAGACGCGCTACCAACTGCGCCATAGCCCCAAGTGCGTATGAGACTTTAGCACGTTGCGCAGTCACACTCGGAATCGGTCAGCGCCTTCACAAGGGTGGGTGGTCCGACGAACTTGTGGAGGCTCGTGGTCGCTCCGGCGACGGGAAACGGCCACAAGCGTCCATTATTCCGGGGCCCCCCTCGGAGTCGAGCCGACGCGCCCGCGAGAGGCGGATTCCGGTCCCGGATGGTGGTTTCCGGCGTGGATGATGACACGTTCGGACAGGAAGTCCCGACACGCTCGTCACGAGCGCCTGGTATACCAAATGAGCATGATGCCGCTGGGTGCGAGGATGGTGCGGTGACCGCGACGACTCCCCGTGAACCGGAAGCCGTGCGCGTCGCCGCCCGGTTGCGCGACGACATCCTCGACGGAGTACGACCCGCGGGGAGCAAGCTCGTCGAGAGAGACCTCGCCGCGGAACTCGGCGTGAGCCGGGTGCCGGTACGCGACGCGCTGAAGACGCTCGAGTCGGAGGGCCTCGTCACGCTACGGCCGAACACCTGGGCGGTCGTGCGCGAGTTCACGCCCAGCGACATCGCCGATCTGCACGAGGTGCGCGAAGGGCTGGAGGCGCTGTCGTTCCGGCTGGCGACACAGCGCCACACGCGCGAGGGCCTGGAACGCTTGCGCGCGGCCGTGAACGCCGAGCTCACGGCTGCCGAGCGCGGCGACGTGGTCGCAGCCCGGCGCGCTGCTGCGGACTTCCACGAGATCGTCACCGACCTGGCAGGCAACCGCCTGCTGTCGGAAGTCGAGCTCGTGCTGCGAAGCCGCATGCGCTGGCTGTTCGGACAGCACGACGACGTTGCCCTGATCGCACGGCAGCACGCCGAACTCCTCGAGGCGATCGCGCTGCGCGACACCGACCGGGTGCTCGACCTCGCCGCCGAGCACCTCGAGAAGGGGCGCCGCCAGCAGGCCGAGCACGATGATGCCGCGAGGCAGTCCGACACGCGCTGACCCTCTCGCGAGGTCGTCGTAGTTTACGGATGCCCCGCCCGCGCGTCCTCAGCGGCTTCGGTTGCCCTCGCACCGGCATCCGGTTCACCCACCTTGAGCAGCCGCGGAACGCGCAGCACGAGCACGATGAGCGCGACGATCAGCAAGATCGCGGCGACGAGCGTCGTCATGGCGACCCCGACCCGGTCGGCGATGGCGCCGAGCCCAAGCGTGGCGACCGGCATGACCCCGATCGCGAGCTCCTGCACCCCGAGGGCGCGCCCGTGAACCGCCGGCTCGGTCGCGAGCAGGAGCAAGGTGGTCTGCAGCACGCCGAACGCCGCGCTGGCGAGACCGATCAGCGCCATCAGAGCGAACGCGGCCGGCGGCCACTGCAGCTGAGAGAACACCGCCCAGCACACGGCCCACGCCATGGTGCCGAAGACGAACAGCGCACCCTTGCGGCGGAAATCGCCCATAGCGGCGATGATCAGCGAGCCGATCAGCCCGCCCACGCCGGCGAAGGTGAGGAGGGCGCCGAGCCCCGCGGCATCCAGCTGCAGACGTTCATCGGCGAAGACCGGCATGAACGACTGGTAGATCGGCCACAGCAGGATGTTCGCGGCTACCGTCACGAGCAGCACGGCGACGGCGATGCGGTTGCGCCCGATGACCCTCAGGCCGCTGGCCACCATCGCCAGAACCGGTTCGTGTTCGGCGTGCCGTGTCTGGCGCACTCGACGCAGCGGAAGCAGCAGCACCAACGACAGCGCGTACCAGGCGGTCGAGATCCACAGCGCTGCGGGTGCCCCGAGCGCGGCGATCATCGCGCCGCCGATGGCCGGGCCGATCACCTGCGTCACGTTCAGCGCCAGCGCGTTCAACGCGTTAGCGTTCGAGAGGTTCGCTGTTCCGACGAGATCGAGAACGAGGGATGCCCGCGCCGGCTGAGAGGGCGACTGCGCCAGCCCGATCGCGAAACCGCCGGCGACCAGACCCCAGTACGACAGGATGCCCGCCGAGGCGAACGATGCCACGACCGAGACGACGATCACCGCCCAACCGCACATCACCATGAGCAGCACGACACGGTTGTGCCGGTCGGCGAACGCTCCGGCGACCGGTCCGAGAAGCATGGGTGCCAGACGCGCGGCGGTGAACACCGCCACCGCGAAGTCGGAGTGCGTCATGTCGAAGGCGAGCCACCCCAGCACGAGTGTCTGGGTCCAGACGCCGCCGAAGAAGAACAGGTTCGACAGCCAGAGGCTGCGGAATGCCGGGTTGCCGCGCAGCGATGCCATCGCCGCCCGGACGCCCCGGCGACGCGCGCGCTGCCGATTCTCTCCGATCAAGACTCGACGCCCTCTAGATCGTCAGTTCGCCGGCACGCGCGACGACCCGGCCACCCGCGATGACGAGCTCTCGGCGGGGATCGCGCACGAGCGCATCCTGCACATTCTGGGCGTCGACGAGCACGACATCCGCCCTGTCGCCGACCTCGAGCCCGTGGTGCGATCGGTGCACGAACGCCGCAGCCTCACCGGTGGCCAGGCTCACTGCGCGGGCGAGATCCTCATCGTTGTGCATGCCGTGCAGCCGCGCGAACGTCAGCGCCACCTTCAGCAGGTCGCCGTCGCCGAACGGGTTCCAGAGATCGCGGATGCCGTCGGTCCCGAGACCGAGACGGATGCCGCCCTCCGACATCGCGCGCCACGGCAGCGGCTGGGTGCGCACCGGAGCGACGGTGGTCCACGAGATGCCCGCCTCCGCGAGCCGGTGCAGCAGTTCCTGCTGGGCGACGCCCTTGGTGTCGCCGATGGCGAATCCGTGCGCGATGTTCACGCGCCCCTGGGCCCCGACGGCGAGCGTGCGGTCGATGATCAGCTCGAGCTGGAAAGCGCCCAGTTCGTTCGGGTCGTGCAGGTGGATGTCGAGTCCGGCGCCCGTGCGATCGACGATGTCGAACAGCCCGTCCAGCTGAGCGACCGGATCGCGATCGATGCCGGCGGGATCAAGACCGCCGATGTTCCTGGCACCGAGCGCCACGGCCTCCTCGAGCAGCTTGAGCACGCCGGGACGACGCACGACGCCGTCCTGCGGGAACGCCACCAGCTCCACCTCGACCGCGCCGCCCAGGTTGTCGGCCGCCGTCAGTACGTCTTCGACCGCCTTCAGCCCGAGCCCCAAGTCCACGTCGACGTGCGAGCGCGTCGCCGTCGTGCCGTGCCGGAGGAACTCGCGCAGCACGAGCTCTGCACCACGAGCCGACGGGATGCCGAGCTCGTCGCGATGCGCCCGCTCGTGCGCAATCCTGCCCTGCGTCGTCGCCTCGCCGCCGTACGGCACCCACTCCCGATCCCACCACGACTTGTCAACGTGGGCGTGCGCGTTGATGAGGCCAGGCAGCGCCAGCATGCCCCTGCCGTCCTCGACGACCGCTTCGGGATGAGCGACCGCTGCCGTTCCGGACGGCACGACCTCCGCGATCCTGTCGCCCTCGATCACGAGGTCGACGGATGCCTCGCCGTGCGTGACGGGGAAGGCGGGACGGATGCCGGTCAGAATCAGGTTCGGTTCACTCACCCGCAAATGGTATACCAAACGGTCGGTCTCGGCGAATTGCCCGTGGCGGGGACGCTGCCGGCCTACTGCTTCGAGCGCTGGACCTTGACACCGTTGACGTCTGCGAACCCGGGCAGCGTGACGTCCACCGACGTCACAGAGGCCGGCAGCGGCGGCACGACGGCGTAGAGCACCTCGCCGTTGCCGTCGACCTGGTACGGGAGGTCGCTGCACAGGCACGAGTTGTCGCGGCCGTCGCCCTCGATGGGAACGTAGGTGTAGGGCCGGTACGTGGTCTTCGCCCTCGGATCGACAACGCCGAGCAGTCTCGTGTCGGACAGCGGCGGATGCGAGAGCTGGAACGAGGTCGTGAGCACCGCCTGGTCCGTGGCGCTCTTCAGCCGCCACACGACGAGCGTCTCGTCCGTCATCGCCTTCACCTGAAGCACCTGGGCGACCACCTTCACTGTCGCGCCAGGGCCGTCCAGCGTTCCGTTCGACGTGCCCAGCACGGGGAGGTCCTTGGCCTTCGCCATGACCTTCGCGATGGCATCCTTCACCGGCATCTCCGTCGCGCCTGCGCTCGGCATCGCCGAGGCTCTGGACGACGGATGCCCCGTAGCAGTGCACCCGCACAGGGCCAGAACGAGCGCCGCGGCGGCTGCCGCGACGACGAATGGGCGTGTCTTCACCTGCTCCATCACCTGCCCGCCTTCGTGAACGTGATCGTGACGCGACGGTTCAGCTGACGCCCCTCCGGGGTGCTGTTGTCGGCCACCGGGTCCTGCTCCCCCATGCCCGACGCCGTGAACGTGATCTTCGGGTCGGTCACGAGCTTCGAGAGCGCCGCGAGCACGGACTGCGCCCGCGCCTGCGACAGTGTGAGGTTGTACGCGTCGTCACCGATGTCATCCGTGTACCCGACGATCGACACGGTGCCGGCGCCGGCCTTCTGGATCTTCGACGCGACATCCATCAGCACGCTGTTCGCCTGCGGCGAGAGCGTCGACTCGTTGAACGCGAAGAGCACGTTCGAGTCGACCGAGATGGACGACGTGTCGGTCGTCTCCTTCGTGGCCTCCTGCGGATTCGCCGTGTTCCGCGCGAGCGGTCGGATCGACTGCTGCGCATTCGCCGCCTTGATCGCGGTGGTGGGCGGGGGCTTCGGCCAACCCTTGCCGAGCGGGATCGACGTGGTCTGCAGCCCGGTGTTCTGCCATCCGGACGGAACCAAGGGCTGAGGAAGGTGCGTGGTGACGGCCACGCCGGGAATGAGAGTGCCGAAAGCGAACTGGATCGTGACGTGCGTCACGTTCCTGGGCAGTGGTGGCATCACGGCCCAGCCGACGAGGGGCGTCTTCGTGCCCGAGATGCCGGCGATGTCGCCGACCCTGCTGCACAGGCAGGAGCCCTCGCCCCGTGACAGCGGCATGTAGTACTTCAGGCCCTTCGTGTCGATGATGCCGACGGACCAGGCCGAGAACGCGTTGTAGGGCGTGTCGAGTCCGAGGCTCGGCATCACGCCCGCGGCGGTGTCGCCTGGGCCGGCCACGCTGTAGAACACGGCGGTGCCTCCCGGGATGCGCACGACCGCGTGGATGGCGCCGTGGACGAGGTCCTTCGTGGAGTCGTGCGACGCGCGGTACTGGAACACCGCCTCGACCGGAACCGTCTTGCTCGTCGCGGCCTCGGCGGCGTTCGTCGCGACGGTCTTCGTCGCGGGAGCGGCCTCCGCCGGAGCGATCGTGCCCAGTGCGGCGAGCACGGCGACCACCAGCGCAGAGGTCCGCACCAGGATGCGTGCCGCCCGCCTCCTCGATCGGGTCGGCCGGCGTGCGGCACGCTCCTGCCCCTCAGTGCGGTGTTCCCCCATGCCGGCAGCCTAGGAAGTACCCGCGATGCCCGGAATGGGGACCACTCCCCATGGCACGGCAGCCGCGATCGCGCAGACTGCTGTGGTGTCACTGACTCCGCTGGTGCTCCTGTACGCGATTCCGATCGCGCTCGTGGCGGCCGCGATCGTCGTCGCCATCGTGCTCGTCGTGATGCGCCTCGCCCGCAACCCGGTTGATCATGTGACATCAGGAATGCAAGTGCCCGCCGCTCCGCAGGTGGCCCCCGAGGGTCGATGGAACGCGCACGTACGGCGGGCGGGACACCTGGATGCCTTCACCGGCTTCGGAACGCTCGCGCTGTCTGCCGGGTGGCTCGCCTTCATCCCGGAGGGTGCGACTCAGCCGGCCTGGTCATACCCGGCGGTGTCGTTCGGCATCCGGGTCAACTTCGTGCTGGCCAACAATGACCTGACCGTGGACTCGGCCGCGACCGGACCCCTCCAGGTCGTCGTCAGCCACGAGTCCATCAACCGGGTTTCGCGCAACAACTTCAAGACGCTGCGCGAGCGCGACACCGCGGGCGAGTTCGTGCGGGCGATGCGCTCGGCGGGCGCCACGATCCTGAGCTGAGCTCTCAGCCTGCGGCGCGACGGCGCCGCAGCGCCTCGTCGAGGTCGAGGTGCTCGCTCTGCACGTCGTCGAGCACTCCCATACGCGCATATCGGCTCGGCACGACGGGCACCGTGGATGCCTGCCCCTCGTTCGCGCTCCCCGCGACGGACGCCGCCGGCGTGCTGGTCCGCGGCTCCCGCACCGGTTCGGCGACGGGAAGCTTCGGAACACTGGCCGCGGCGATCCGGGCAGCGCGCTCCTCGAGCTCGGCCCTCGAGGCCGCCCTGCGCAGCGCGACGGCCGCGTCCAGCGAGGCCATCGCCGTCGCCGCTCGCGATCCGGGCGACTGATACATCGGCTTGGGCAGCGGCTGCGGCGCCCAGCTCACGTCGCGCTCCTCGACCTCCTCGGGCGCGGCATCCGTCTCGATGAACAGCGCGTGGTCGAACAGCTCGGGGTTCTGCCGCACGACGGGCACGTGCGAGCGTCGAGCGGTCTGGTGGGCGGCGACCTGCTGCCCCAGCCTCCGCAGCACGGCGATGGCGCAGATCAGCAGCGCGGTGGATCCCGCCAGCAGCCACCATGACTCGGCCGTGACCATCGAGTATGCGCCGAAAGCGATGCCGACCAGCGCGGCGATCACGACTCCTGTCGTGGCCAGGCGCGTGCGGCGGACGGCGTGCGCGAACGCGCGCTCGCGCTCCTCGCGCGTCTGCGATGCGGTGCCCGGTCGCGTGGAAGCTTTGGCGTGAGTCGCGTCCTTGCCCTTCGAGGCGGCGTCACCGCGGGAAGCGGCGGCGGAGGCACCGCGGGAGCCAGCGGACGCAGCGCGTGCGGGCTTCTCCGGTGCAATCGTGGCGGCGGACGCGGCCGCTCGTGCCTCGGACACCGCGTGAGCGCGGGCCGCGGCATCCGCTTTCGCCCGCACCTTCTTCAGAAGCTTCTGCTGGCGCGCGACCTCGCGCGCCGTCGCCTCGACGCGCACCTCTTCCGGCGCCTCGGCGGTCTCGGCGAGGATGCGCAGGGTCTGCTGCAGCCGAACGGCGTTGCGCTCGGCGTTGAGGTAGTCACGGCGGCGCAACCAGGTGGGCAGCAGGTAGGCGAGCCAGAGGGTCGCTGCGAGCGCGACGACGACACCGCCGCTGAGCGTTCCGCCGTTCACGAGTTCGCTCCAGCTACCGATGCCGGCCCGCGCATGGGGCTGCCCTGTCCACGATCCCCCGGGTGCATGTGACTACGGTAGGCGGGCCAGGCCCGCGTAGCCCGTCGCGGGCGCCGTGTGTCCGCGAACTTGTGCGCGCTCAGCGGCCGCGGCCGATGAGCGGATGCGCCGCAGCATCGAGGTCCGCCTGCGGAATGGTGGCGGCATCCTGCGGCACCTCCCCCGATTTCCAGCGCCGGAGCACGCCCTGCGGGATCTCCTCCACGACGAGCGCGAAGCAGAAGTGGTCGCGCCAGTCGCCGTTGATGTGGATGTACCTGCGGCGCAGCCCCTCGTACCGGAACCCGAGCTTCTGCACGACGCGCAACGACGGCGCGTTCTCCGGACGGATGCAGATCTCCATGCGGTGCAGCCCGAGCTGGAAGAAGCAGTAGTCGGTGGCCAGAGCAACGCTCGTCGGCGTCACGCCCTTGCCGGCGAACCGCTGCGCCACCCAGTACCCGATCGTGGCCGACGCCAGCGACCCGTACGTGATCGATGACACGTTCAGCTGCCCGGCCAGTTCCCCGTCGTACTCCATGACGAAGGGCAGCCCGTGGCCGGCCCTCGACGACGCCTGAAGAGATCGGATGCTCGCACGCGTGTCGAACACCGCAGGCCCGTGCGGACTGGTCGCCTCCCACTGCCGCAGCCAGCTCCGGTTGTCGAGCAGTTCCTTCTCCAGGGCGCGCGAATCCCGCAGCCGGATCGGGCGGATGCCCACATCACCCTCGCTGAGGCTGGGCACGTACACGGATGGTCGCCTTCGGTTCTGTCGCAGCCGGATTCCTCGTACAGCAGAGTCCCTCGGCGGCTGAGCTTCGTCAGCTGAGCTTATTCGCTCGCCGAGCCGATCAGGCGCCGGCTGCGCCATCGCCGACGCCGGGCTCCGCGAGCCTCTCACCGTCGGCTGGCTCGTCGGCGAGGCCTGACGCGAATTCGCGCAGCCACGGACGCAGCTTCGGTCCGAGGTCCTCACGGTCCACGGCGAGCTGCACGATGGACTTCAGGTAGTCGAGACGGTCGCCCGTGTCGTAACGGCGACCGCGGAACACCACGCCGAACACCCCGGGACCGTCGGGGTCCGCGGCCAGCTCCTGCAGAGCGTCCGTGAGCTGGATCTCGCCGCCCTTGCCCGGCTCGGTGTGCTCGAGCACGTCGAACACCTCTGGCTGCAGCACGTAGCGGCCGATGATGGCAAGGTTCGACGGGGCATCCTCTGCCGAAGGCTTCTCGACCAGGCCGCGCACGCGCACCACGTCGTCTTCGTCGGTGGCGTCGACCGCCGCCGCACCGTACAGGTGGATCTGCGACGGGTCGACCTCGAGCAGTGCGACGACAGTCGCCCCGCGCTGTTCGGCCACCTCGATCATCCGGGTGAGCAGAACGTCGCGGCTGTCGATGATGTCGTCGCCGAGCAGCACGGCGAAGGGCTGGCGTCCGACGTGCTTCTCAGCGCGCAGCACCGCGTGTCCGAGTCCCTTCGGGTCGCCCTGGCGCACGTAGTGCATGTCGGCAAGATCGGTCGAGTACATCACCCGGCGCAGCTTCTCCATGTCGCCCTTGGCCTGCAGGGTCGACTCGATCTCGGTCGCGCGGTCGAAATGGTTCTCCAGCGGCGACTTGTTACGACCGGTGACGAGCAGCACGTCGTTCAGCCCCGCCTCGACCGCCTCTTCCACCACGTACTGGATGGCGGGCTTGTCGACGACCGGAAGCATCTCCTTCGGCATCGCCTTGGTGGCCGGCAGGAACCGGGTGCCGAGACCGGCAGCGGGGATGACAGCTTTGGTGATGGCCATCTGCTCAGGCTATCTGCTGGCTTGAGGGTGAGAAGAATCGCCGCCCCTATGATGCCTGGTATGGCCTCCGACCCGAGCAGCGCCAAGCGCGCGCTCCGCGCCGACCTGCGGGAACGCCGGCAGAACCTCACCGCGACCGAACGCGAGAAGGCGGATGCCGGCATCACGGCGAACCTCCAGCACCTCGTCGAGGAGTACGACGCCGGCTCGCTCTCCTGCTATCTGTCCGGGCCGAACGAGCCGAACACGAGGCCGTTCCTGAACTGGGCGTTCGCGGAGCACGTGCGTGTGCTGCTGCCGATCAGCCGCGAGGACGGCCTGCTGGACTGGACCGTCGACGACGGCGAGTCGGAGACGCTGGGCATCCACGGCTGGCCGGAGGCCGTCGGCGAACTGCTCGGGCCGATCGCGATCAACGACGTCGACCTCATCATCGTTCCCGCCGCCGCGGTGGACGCCGGTGGCATGCGCATGGGCTGGGGCAAGGGCTACTTCGACAAAACCCTGGGCAGCATGGAAAAATGTCCTCCGGTGTATGCCGTGGTGTTCGACGGCGAGGTGCTCGACGAAGTGCCTCGGGAACGGCACGACGAACCGGTGACGGGCGCGGTGACGCCGACCCGCATCCTCCGCTTTCGCTGAAAGAGATCCATGCCCACCTACGCGTACAAGTGCTCCGACTGCGGGCACGCCTTCGACATCCACCAGTCCTTCAGCGACTCGGCCCTGACGACCTGCCCCGAGTGCGGCGGCGAGCTGCGCAAGGTCTTCGGATCGGTCGGCGTCACGTTCAAGGGCTCGGGCTTCTATCGCACCGATTCGCGATCGGGCACCTCGCAGTCGTCGCCCTCGAAGAAGGATGCTGCAGGCACCGAGTCGAAGCCCGCGACATCCGAGAAGAAGAGCGACAGCACGCCGAGCGAGAAGAAGAGCACGACGAGTTCGGCCAGCACCGCCGGGTCTGCGGCCTGATCGGCCTCTTTACTCGTACTATGTAGCGGCAGTACCCGAAACTGCCGCCTGGGGGCGGCGCGCACGGCCACGACACAACGCAGGGGGATAAGCGTGCTCAAGGGCTTCAAAGAGTTCATCATGCGCGGGAATGTGATCGATCTCGCCGTCGCTGTCGTCATCGGTGCCGCGTTCACCGCGGTAGTGAACGCGATCGTGGCCGGACTGATCAACCCGCTCGTCAGCGCGATCTTCAACTCGAAGTCGCTCGACAACGCTCTGAAGGTCGGTGTACCGACCCTGTCAGGCGGAACGTCTTACCTGACGTTCGGCGCGATCATCGGTGCGGTCATCCAGTTCCTGGCGGTCGCCGTCGTCGTGTACTTCGTGTTCGTCATGCCGATGAACCACTTCCGCAAGCTCGCGGAGGCGCGCCGTGCAGTGAACCCGGACGCCGAGGAGGAGAAGCTCCCGGCCGACGTGGAGCTGCTCACCCAGATCCGCGACCTGCTCGCCGCGCAGGCGGATGCCGCTCTCACGGCCCCGAAGACCGACGGCGCCGGCGGCCGGCACACCGGCGGCGCGACGGAGTAGCTCGGCTAGCCTCTAGAGTCTCCAGCGCCCCAATGGGGCGGCAGGTCCTGTTTCAGCCTGTCGTCGTTGGAGTCCGAGCGGTCTCCCCAGGCGCGGTCGGTGTCTTCGGATGCTCGCACCGGCGCCTCCGCTCCCCCGCCTGCACGCGGGCCGGACTGCGGAGCGGGGTCCGCGCCGGGCGCACCAGGACGTTGCACCCGTCGTCCGGTCCTGCGTTCAGCCACCCCTCAAGGGTAGGCGTTCGGGTGAGGCCTTCTCGTCGGGCTCGATGGCGCCGAGCAGGCGGCCGATGCGCTGCGCGACGGCTTCAGGGTCGGCGAAGAGCTCGAAGCTGTGCACTCGCACGTAGTGCCAGCCCAGGCGCCGCAGCACCTCGGGGCGCAGACGCAGCGACTCGCGGAGGCTGGCGGTTCCCAGCACGCGGTCCGTCTCGACCACGACGGCCTTGCCGCCGTACGATGCGGCCAGCGGCAGCGCTCCGCGGTGACCGAGTTGCACGTTCATGCCGAGCTTCTCGAGCCGGTACGCCAGGTCGATGAGCAGCGGCTCGGAGTCATCGGGAACATCGTCGGCCGACGCCTCGATCTCCGCCGCCTCCTCCAGCACCTGCGCGAGCGCGACGATGCCGTGCCGCATGCGCGACGGGTCGATGTCCTCTGGGCGGAAGCACGACACGATGTCCATCGCGCGCCTGGCGCGGGTCAGGCCGACGGCGAGCATCCGTTCGCCTCCCGGCTCGCCGAGCGCGCCGAACGACGACAGCAGCCGCCCGTGCGGTGTGCGTCCGTAGCCGATCGAGAAGATGACGCGGTCGCGGCTCTGCGCCACCGCCTCCTCGAGCGTGACGACGGTGAACGGCTCGGGGCGGTCGCCGAGGATGAAGTCGGCCAGCTCCTGGCGCTTCGCGGATGCCGCCAGCACGGCATGCTGCACCCGCACCGCATGCTTCGGGCTGGCCGTGACGACCATGAGCGACTCGCGGGAACGGTTCACCGCGTGGTCCAGCACGAGTTCGACGACGCGTGCCACCTCGGCGTCGACGCTCTCCACGGTTCCGGTGTCGCCGTCCGGCATGCCGTGGCCGCCGCGCACGTAGCTGAGCGTGAGGCTGGCGTGCCCGAGGTAGCTGCCGGCCCATGGCAGCGACTCGATCTGCCCGCCGTAGAAGCGGCGGTTCACGAGCTCCGCGAGATCGTCGCCCACGGACCGGTAGCTGCGGGTGAGCGTGTACACCGGGAGCAGGTCGGCGAGGCGGGCGAGCGCGGACGAGTCGTGCCAGGCATCCACGTCGCGGTGCTCGGGCTCGACGGCTCCGGGCTGGCCGGCATCCGTCACGGCGATGCGGAAAGGCGACGGTGTCTGCGTCACCGGGTCACCGAACGCGACGACCTGGCGGCCGCGACGCAGAGCGCCGATGTTCTCGGCAAGGGTGCAGGCGCCCGCATCCACCAGCACGACCGTGTCGAACGCCATCGAGGGCGGCAGCGCCGCCACGTCGTACGGCGATGCGAGCCACACCGGCGCCAGCACGCGGCCGAGTTGCGGCGCTCGCTCGGCCAGCACTGCCGGGGTGACGGATCCGTTCTTCAGCATGCGACGCAGGGCGTCCGCCTGCTCCGCGTTGTCGGCCAGAGCGATCTTCCACTGCACGGCGAGCTGCGCAGCCAGCAGCTGTCCGGTGGCCGATGCGTGCGCCTGGTCGACCAGCCGGAAGTCGGCCTCCAGGCGGTCGAGCACGCGCGTGTTGGCGCCCAGCAGCGCATGGTCGTCGGCTAGGAGGGTCTCCAGCACCGACTGCCACCAGGCGAGTTCGAGTTCGGCGGCCACGTTCTCACTGGTGACGTGCCGGGCGGAGAGGTCGGAGAGCAGCGGGTCGAGCCGCAGCTCGCGCAACCGCGAGAGCAGAGCGGTGCGCTCCTGCAGGTTGACGAGCACCTCGGACTCCACCGCGAGCCCGCCGAGCATCTGAGTGAGCTCGCCAAGCGGCATCACCGTGAGCGAGTCCTTCGTGCGCGCCCTGCCGAGCGGCACATCCAGGCTCATCAGGTCTTCCGAGACCTTCTGGTATGCAACCTGCACGTCGGCGACGCCGACCGGCACTCGGGGCGGTGCGCCGGCATCCGCGAACCGGTTCCACAGCTTGCGCTGCTGCTGGATGCGCCGCAGCGACTCGTTGAGGTCGGCGACGTGGCCGCCTGGCCGCACGTATTCGAGCGCGAGCTTGCGCAGTCGCCGCCTGGTCGCGCCCGACATCGACGGGCTGTCCCGTCGGTTCGACGTGGCCGTGATCAGCTCGTCGAGCGGGCGGTCGAAGACGGAGGGCTGGAACCGGTCGAGTGTCTCGCGCAGGTCGGCGAGGAGGCGCAGGTAGATGCCGAGCTCGGCGATGTTCTCGAACGGACGCAGCCTGGTGCCCTCGATGAGCGCGGTCGAGCGGTCGATGAGCCTGGGCACCTCGATGCTGCTCAGCCGCTTCGCGAGCGCGTGCGCGGCAACGGCTTCCGCCGTCGAGTGGAAGTCGGCGCCGTACCACGGCGAGTCCCCCGGCCCGTAGCGGAACTCGCCGAGCGCTGCCGCCTTGCGCAGGATCGAGGCCGCTTCGGTGCGGTCGTGCGCGAGCGCCTCGATGGATGCCCTGTCCAGCCGCGCTCTCGTGCGCGGCGGCGTAGGAAGCAGCGCGAGCCGCGCGAGCTCGCCGAGCGCGTCGAGCACGCTCACGCGGAACGCCGGGTCGGGCGAGGTCAGGGCGTTCCGGTAGTCCAGCAGCACACGGCGCAGGCGCACGAGCGCATCGTCCACCTCTGCCACGTTCGGCTTCGAGGTCTTCTCGTTACGCGTGATGGACCTGATCAGGTCCCGGCGCACGGAGCGGGTCGCCACGGCGGCTCCGCCCAGCCCCACCTGGTCGAGGCGGTGGGCGATGGCATCCAGGCTCGAACGACGCGGGCCGACCACGAGCACGCGGCGGTTGCGGGAGACGAGCGCGCCGATGGCATCCACGATCGTCTGCGTAGCACCGGTGCCCGGCAGGGTCTTCACGACGATGGAGTTGCCGCTGGCCACCTGGGCGACGACACCCTCCTGCTCGGGGTCGGCATCCAGAAGCAGCGTGTCGATCGAGGGCGGCCGGTTGTCCTGGGGAACGACCTCGGCCGGCGAGAACGCGGTCTCCACCCGGTCTTTCGCCGCGGGGTTGCCGGCGAGCGCGAGCAGCACGTCGTGCTCGAAGTCGCCGAGGTCTTCCGACATGCTGTGCGCGACGTCGGCGAAGGATGACACGACCAGCCGCGGCTGCACCGTGAACGACTCGACATGGCTGGTGAGGGAGCGCAGCCGGTCGATCACCGGCTGCGGCTTGAACACGCCGTTCGTCTCGGCGAGCGCCACGAACGCGTCGGCGTCGAGCACGATGCGGAACTGATCGTGCAGCGCACGCTTGAGCTCGGGGTTGAGGAACGTCTTGCCGCGCAGCTTGAGCTCGAAGTCGCGACCATAACGACGGATGGCGACCGGCCGCAGCAGCACAGGTGCGACATACTCGTCCGCTCCGTTGCGCCACCGCGCCAGGCCGATACCGAGGTGAACGGCGTCGATTCCGCGCACGGCGCGCAACTCGATGCCCTTCGTCGTGATGGCGCCGGCCGCCGCCTTCGCGGTGCGCAGCGCGATGTCGTCGCGGATGAGACTGGAGAGAAGCGTGCGATCGCCGGTGATGAACTGCGGAAGTCCCCCGGGATGCGTTGCACTCAGCTCGATGCGCGTGCGGGGCGTGTCGACGAAGTGCAACAGTGGTGAGGGGCCGCCGATCGCGGCGACCTCGTCGCGCCACTGCGCCCATACCGGCTCCGCGATGTTGCCGGGAGCGACGTTCGGATCGCCGAGCGTCACGGTGTACGGCCCCGTCGCGGTTCGCGGGTCGAGAGCGTCGTCTTCCAACGCCTCCAGCGACGTGTAGTCCACGTCGCGTCGCTTCTCGGGTCTCCGCACACCGGAAACCCTATGCGGCGCATGGTCGGATGCCCGTGAGGCAAGGCCGTTTCTGCGGCATCCGGGCCATGCTCGGCGAGACTCCGCGCCAGGAATGCCCAGAGCGGCGGTGCCCACGTCAAGGGCCTGTACCGGCCGATTGTGCCGACGTAGGCTCCAGTCATTCGATGCGGCGCCGCTCGGCGTCGCGGGCGGGGCGGCAACCCAGGCTCGCCCGACACCCTTCGACGTCAAGATGAGGAGCAGTCATGAGCAAGCGCAACGAGATCGTCGAACTCGCGAGCAACAACCCGATCAAGATGCTGAACGGATGGGGCATCAGAAGCGAGCACGCCTACATCGCGGCGTTCGTCTCGCTCGGACTGGTGTTCCTGAGCTGGATCGTCTCGCGGATGAAGAGGGACGAGCGCTCGCAGTCCGACCGCTGGGGCATCTTCATCGGGGAGTGGGTCGCTGCGCTGCTGGCCCTCGGCGTCGCGCTGCGCCACGAGGAAGACGACTGACGCTGGTTTGCTGTTGGGCGTTCTGGCGCCGGTAGCCGGACCGCAGTACAGCGCTCAGACCAGCCTCAGCTCCACACCGTGCTTCCACACCCGGCGCACGAGCGGAACGCCCGGCCGGTACGCGAAGTAGACGTGGCTCGGCGCATCCAGGAGCACGAGGTCCGCACTCGCGCCGGGCGAGAGCCTGCCGACGTCGTCACGACGTAGGGCCCGTGCGCCGCCGGCCGTAGCCGCCCAGAGCGCCTCATCGGGCGTCATGCCGAGTTCACGCACGGCCAACGCGATCACGAACGGCATCGATGACGTGAAGCACGACCCCGGATTGCAGTCGCTCGCCAGCGCAAGGGTCACGCCCGCGGCGAGCAGGGCGCGGGCATCCGGGTAGGGATGCCTCGTGCTGAACTCCACGCCCGGCAGCAACGTGCACACCGTGTTCGACCCGGCGAGCGCGGCCACGTCGTCGGGCGAAAGGTACGTGGCGTGATCGACGCTCGCGGCATCCGCCTCCACCGCGACCCGGACGCCCTCGCCGACACCGAGTTGGCCGGCATGGATGCGCGCACCGAGACCCCGAGCGCGGCCGGCGGCCAGGATGCGCGCGGCTTCGTCCGCCGTGAACGCGCCCTCTTCGCAGAACACGTCGATCCAGCGCGAATACGGGGCGCACGCATCCAGCATGGGACCCGTGACCAAGTCGACGTAGGCGTCGCGGTCGTTCACGAACTCGGGCGGCACCACGTGCGCTCCGAGGAACGTGACTTCCTCGGTCACCTCCGCGGCCAGACGGGCCAGCCGCTCCTCGTTCTCGACGTCGAGGCCGTACCCGGTCTTCACCTCGAACGTCGTGGTGCCCTGTGACGCCAGCTCGCGTTCGAAGCGCAGCAACGTGGCGCGCAACTGCTCATCCGTTGCCGCGCGCGTCGCCGCCATGGTGCTGCGGATGCCGCCTGCCGCATACCGCTCCCCCGCCATCCGGGCGACGAACTCGGCTGACCGGTCGCCGGCGAACGCCAGGTGGGTGTGGCTGTCGACGAAACCGGGGATGACGGCGTGACCACCGGCATCCACCCGCTCCACATCACCCTGGAGGAGGCGCGCGACCTGCGGAGCGGCGTCGGCCTGCGGCCCAGCCCAGACCACCTCGCCGTCGCGTGCGATCAGCGCGGCGTCGGGCACTGCACCGAGCGGATCGCCCTCCCGGGCACCGCGAGCGTGCGGATCGTTCGTCACGAGCAGGCCGATGCCGTGCAGGAAGAGCGTGCTCATGACGGTCCCTGGGCGTCGCCACGACCGGCGACGCGATGTCGAGTGGCGCTCACCCTTCAAGCATGGGGATGCGCAGCCCGCGTTCGCGTGCAACCTCGGCGGCGCGTTCGTAACCCGCGTCGACATGCCGCATCACGCCGGTTCCGGGGTCGTTCGTGAGCACGCGCTCGATCTTCTGAGCGGCGAGGTCGGTGCCGTCGGCGACGACCACCTGCCCGGCGTGGATGGAGCGGCCGATGCCCACGCCGCCGCCGTGGTGGATCGACACCCACGTGGCACCCGACGCGGTGTTCAGCAGCGCGTTCAGCAGCGGCCAGTCGGCGATGGCATCCGAGCCGTCCTTCATGCCTTCGGTCTCCCGGTACGGGGAGGCGACGGAACCGGAGTCGAGGTGGTCCCGGCCGATCACGATCGGCGCGGAGAGCTCGCCGGATGCGACGAGCTCATTGAACTTCAGACCCGCCAGGTGCCGCTCCTTGTAGCCGAGCCAGCAGATGCGCGCGGGCAGCCCCTCGAAGTGCACCTTCTCGGATGCCTGGGTGATCCACCTGCGCAGCTTCTCGTCGTTCGGGAACAGCTCGAGGATCGCACGGTCGGTGACTTCGATGTCGGCAGGGTCTCCGGAGAGCGCCGCCCAGCGGAACGGTCCCTTGCCCTCCTCGAACAGCGGGCGGATGTGCGCGGGCACGAACCCGGGGAACGCGAACGCCCTGTCGTAGCCGGCGAGCTCCGCCTCTGCGCGGATCGAGTTGCCGTAGTCGAAGACCTCGGCACCGGCATCCAGGAACCCGACCATCGCCTCGACCTGCTTCGCCATGGATGCCCGCGCCTTCGCCGTGAATCCCTCGGGGTCGGCCTGGGCTGCGGTGTGCCACTCCTCGACGGAGACGCCCTCGGGCAGATAGCTGAGCGGGTCGTGGGCGCTGGTCTGGTCGGTCACGATGTCGATCGGCACGCCGCGACGCAGCAGCTCGGGGAACACCGTCGCCGCATTGCCGACGAGGCCGACCGAGAGCGGGCGGCGCTCGTTCTTCGCCGTCGTGACCCGCGCGATCGCGTCGTCGAGGTCGTCCGTGAGCTCGTCGAGGTAGCCGTGGTCGACGCGACGCTGCAGCCGCGCGCGGTCCACGTCGACGATGAGCACGACGCCCTCGTTCATGGTGACGGCCAGCGGCTGGGCCCCGCCCATGCCGCCGCATCCACCGGTGAGGGTGAGCGTGCCGGCCAGCGTTCCGTTGAACTTCTTGTCGGCCGCGGCCGCGAACGTCTCGTACGTGCCCTGAAGGATGCCCTGGCTGCCGATGTAGATCCAGCTTCCGGCGGTCATCTGGCCGTACATGGTCAGCCCGGCCTGCTCCAGCTTGCGGAACTCGGGCCAGGTCGCCCAGTCCGGCACGAGGTTGGAGTTCGCGATCAGCACACGAGGCGCCCACTCGTGAGTGCGGAACACGCCGACCGGCTTGCCGGACTGCACGAGCAGCGTCTCGTCGGCATCCAGAGTCTCCAGCGTTCGCACGATCGCGTCGAACGCCTCCCAGCTGCGGGCTGCACGGCCGGTTCCTCCGTAGACAACGAGATCCTCGGGCCGCTCGGCCACCTCCGGGTCCAGGTTGTTCTGGATCATGCGCAGCGGCGCCTCGGTCTGCCACGACTTGGCGCGCAGCGTCGTGCCGCGCGGTGCGTGGATCGGCAGGCGGTCGTTCATGGTGCTCCTTCGGTTACACGAATGGGAAGTCAGCGGAGGGGGCCGGTCACGGACTCGACCGCGGCGAGCACGTCGCCTCCGGCCACAAGCGCGACGGCCTCCTCGATCTCGGCGGAGAGCCAGCGGTCGGGTCCTGGGCCCGCGACCCGGGTGCGCAGGAGGGCGCGGGCGGCCGCGGTCGCGGCGCCGGGCTGCAGCGGTGCCCGCAGGTCGAGCGAGCGGGCAGCCGTGAGCAGCTCGATGGCGAGCACCCTGGTGAGGCCGTCGATCGCGCGGCGCAGCTTGCGGGCAGCGGCCCATCCCATCGACACGTGGTCCTCCTGCATCGCGCTCGACGGGATCGAATCGACGGATGCGGGCGCTGCCAGCCGCTTCAGCTCGCTCACGATCCCGGCAGCGGTGTACTGGGCGATCATGAGCCCCGAGTCCACGCCGGCGCGGTCGGCGAGGAACGCCGGCAGGCCCTTGTTGCGTGAGACATCCAGATGCCGGTCGATGCGGCGCTCGGCGATGCTCGCGGCATCCGCGACCGCGATGGCCAGGAAGTCGAGCACATACGCGACGGGCGCGCCGTGGAAGTTGCCGTTCGAGATGACGCGGCCGTCGAGTGTGACGACCGGGTTGTCGATGGCAGACGCGAGCTCGCGGTCCGCGACCAGACGGGCGTGGGCGATCGTGTCGCGACCGGCGCCCGCCACCTGAGGGCTGCAGCGCAGCGAGTAGGCGTCTTGCACGGTCGGGTCCTCGGGGCCGGCGTGGCTCTTCACGATCGGCGAACCGGCGAGGATCGCGCGCAGGTTCGCGGCCGAGTCCGCCTGCCCGAGCTGGGGGCGCAGTGCCTGCAGATCCGCGGCGAACACGGCATCCGTGCCGAGCAGCGCCTCCACGCTCATCGCAGCGGTGAGATCCGCGACCTTGTACAGCGCCTCGAGGTCGGTGATCGCGAGCGCGAGCATCCCGAGCATGCCGTCGGTGCCGTTGATGAGGGCGAGGCCCTCCTTCTCGGCCAGCACGATCGGATGGATGCCCTCCTCGGCCAGCGCCTCGGACGCCGGCACGACGGCGCCGGACGCGTCGCGCACCTCGCCCTCTCCGATCAGCGCGAGAGCGCAGTGCGCCAGCGGCGCCAGGTCGCCGGAGCAGCCGAGCGAGCCGTACTCGCGAACGATCGGCGTGATGCCGGCGTTGAGCACATCGGCGTACGCGCGCACCGTGGACTCGCGAACACCGGTGCGCCCGGTCATCAGCGTGGAGAGACGCAGCAGCATAAGGGCGCGGACGACCTCGCGCTCCACCTCGGGTCCCGACCCCGCCGCGTGCGAACGGATCAGGCTGAGCTGCAGCTGCTCGCGGTCGGAGCGCTGGATGTACGTCGTGGCGAGCGCGCCGAACCCGGTCGAGATGCCGTAGTGCGGCTCGGGGTCGTCGGCGAGCGCCTCGATCACGCGACGGGTCTCGGCGACAGCGGCGACGGCATCCTCATCGAGCACGACGGGGGCGTCGTGCCGCGCGACCGCGACGACGTCGGCGATGGAGAGAGGGCCGATCCCCACGGTGACCTCGCGGGTGACGACAGGTGCTTCGGTGCTCATGAATCCATTGCACGACAAGCGCCGTCTTCTGCGAGCGTTCGGAGCGCCATCCTCGTCCGGTATACCGGACTTCGTACCCGACTTCGGCGTATTATGGCGGGATGCCGGGCAAAGCCCCCGCCGCCGACGCAACGTTGCGCATCCTGCGGCTGATGAGTGAACAACGCGGTCCCGTGGCCGCAGCGACGGTGGCGCGCACGCTCGCGCTGCCCCGATCGACCGTGTATCAACTGCTCGCGACGTTGACCGAGCACGGGTTCGTCATCCCGATCCCCGAGCTGAAGAAATACGGCCTGGGCGTGGCCGCGTTCGAACTCTCCAGCGGGTTCAACCGGCAGCAGCCGCTCACCCGGGTGGGCACTCCGGTGCTCGCCCGGCTGGTCGACGACCTAGGCCTCAGCGGCCACCTCACCGTGCTGCTCGGTCGTGATGTGGTCTACCTCGCGGAGGAGCGCGCACCGCACGGTCCGTACCTCGTCACGGATGTCGGCGTGCGGCTCCCCGCACACCTCACGGCTTCGGGCCTCGCCATGCTCGCCGGTCTGCCCGCAGCACAGGTGCGTGCGCTCTACCCGGATCGCGGCGCGTTCACGACCCGCACCGGCGCTGGTGTGGCCACCTATCGCGAGCTCAGCACCGAGTTGAGGGCGATCCGGGAACGCGGCTATGCGCTCGAGGACTCCTCGGTGACCGAGGGCCTGCGGTCGATGGCCGTCGCCGTTCCCGACCACGTGGGATGGCCGGCGGCATCGGTCGCTGTGACGTTCTCTGCGGACCGCGACATCGACATGGAGGCCACCGCGGCCCGCATCGCCCGAGCAGCCGCCGAGCTCGGCCGCCGCATCGGGGGTGGCGCGGCCAGGGGTGCGCGTTCGTAACTCCTGCAATCTGCCGTCGAGCCGACCGGCCGACGCGCCAGGGTCACGGTCGAACGCAGCGCGCACGACGAACTGCAGGAGTCATGAACGGGCGGGCGCGCCGACCACCGTGGGATACGCTCAGCGCTCGGCGAAGCCGGCGATCGCCTCCAGCACCACGAGGGCGGCAAGGCGCACCGTTCGGCCGTCCGCGGCGTCTCGCGTCGCATCCACCTCCGCGATGTCGAGAGAGGTCACGCGCGGGTCGCGGGCGAGCAGGCGCACCGTGCGGCGCAACTGATACGCCGAGAGACCGCCGGGAATGGAGGCGGGGCACGCCGGCGCCACCGCTCGGTCGCAGGCATCCACATCGACGTCCACGTGGATCGGGCCGTCCGCCGCTCCCGCCGTCTCGAGCGCGTCAGCGACGATGGCCTCG
Organism: Humibacter sp.; assembly: GCF_051954055.1. NCBI lineage: Bacteria > Bacillati > Actinomycetota > Actinomycetes > Micrococcales > Microbacteriaceae > Humibacter > Humibacter sp. Next base: position 78,965 of record NZ_JBQCIE010000017.1, read on the forward strand.
ATGGGTCGCTCCTCGAACTCGTCGCGTCGCACGACACGGATGCCCGCCTCCCGCGCCCGCGTGTCGTAGAACTCGGAGTTGGCGAAGTCCGCGATGCCGAGCTGGACCGCGCGGTTCCCGTCGAGGCCGGCCTCGAGCAGCTGCCGCACCGGTGAGCCGTTGGAGACACCGTCGCGCAGGTCGTGATGGGCGTCGATGGTGATGAGTCCGGCATCCCGGACACGGTTTTGCTCATGGGCCGTGTCGTCGGCCTCGCCCCGCGCCGTCCAGGCGCCGAGCGCCACGCTGTAGGTGAGCGCGTTGTCGCCGCCGAGCGCGATGACGAGCGAGCTGCGAGCGGATGCCCGCCGCACCGCCTCGATCGCCTCCGCCTCGCCGTCGCCGTCCGGCTCGGTCACGTCGCCGAAGTCGACCACCGTCGGCCACGCGGTTCCGGGTGCGAACGTGCCATACCGCTGGACAGCGGCGCGGATGGCGGCCGGCGTGGCATGCGCGCCGGTGGCCGAGAGCGAGGTGCGCCACGTTGGCACGCCGATGATGCCGACGTCGACGCGAGCGGATGCCCCCACCGTGTCTGCGCCGGGCCACCGTCCTGCTCGCGGCCAGCGGGGATCCTCGAAAAGCGTCGTCTCGGTCATGGTCGCCAGAGTAAGGGAAGACGCTTGACGGATCTGCCGACCGTGTCTATCGTATTCAACATGCTCGTTGATAAAGGGTTCAGTTGAATATGTCGCCGACAGGCTCAAGCCGCGCCGGGGACGCCGAGACCGAGGAGCGCCTGAACCGGGCCTTCCACGCGCTCGGCGACACGGTGCGTCGGGCGATCATCGCCCGGCTGAGCCGGGGCCCAGCGACGGTGAACGAGCTCGCCGAGCCGTTCGGCATCACGGTGCAGGCCGTCTCGCGGCACATCCACGTGCTCGAGGAGGGGGGACTGGTCACCCGCACGCGGGACGCGCAGCGCCGGCCGGCGCACCTGAATCCCGGGGCGCTCGAAGAGCTCACCGGCTGGATCGACGGCTACCGCCTCGCACACGAACGCTCGTTCCGAGCGCTCGACGGCGTGCTGGCCGGGCTGCAGGATCCGGCGCAACGGACACCCGCACCTGAAAAGAACGAGCGCTGAACCGGCGCTCAAAGGAAAGAGGAGAACCATCATGAGCAAGGAACTGACCATCGAAGCACCCGACGGCGTACCGTTCATCGACTTCACGAGGGAGTTCGATGCGCCGGTCGAGCGGGTGTTCCAGGCACACGCCGACCCTGAGCTGGTCAAGCAGTGGAATGGGCCGCAGGGCTACGAGATGGATATCGCGGAGCACGACTTCACCACGGGCGGACGGTACCGCTACGTTCACCGCGACACGCAGGGCAACGAGTACGGCTTCCGCGGCGTCTTTCACACCGTGCGCGAGAACGAGTTCGTCATCCAGACGTTCGAGTACGCCGGAGCACCCGACGAGGTGAGCATCGAGACGCTCACGTTCGAGTCCCTGCCCGACGGCCGCACGCGCCTGAAGGGACACGCGACGTACCCGAGCATCGAGGACCGCGATGCGATCGTGTCGTCCGGCATGGAGCACGGAATGCGCGACGGCTACGACAAGCTCGAGGCGCTCATCGCCGCCTGACACCTGTGTCGGGGGGGGGGGGGGGGGGGGGGGGGGGGGGGGGG
>NZ_JBQCIE010000018.1:0-35797 GCF_051954055.1 Humibacter sp.
CCCCGAAAGGAACCAGCTACGTAGGCAACGGCAAACCCCGCGGATTCATGAGCCGCACCGAAACCGTCACCGATGTCCTGACACACAAAGTGTCACCGATGTCCTGATGCACTTTCGTCACCGATGCCCTGAGACATCACAGCACGTAGCGTCGGCGCATACGCGTAGTCTCGCGCGAGGGCGCGGCGCTCAGCGGACGCGGCGGGCCGGGCCGGTGGAGCCGCGGGGGACGACGTGTGGGCCGAACGAGAGGTCGTGCGCCGGCGCCATGCCCTCCAGCAGCGACCACATGCGCTGCCACGCCTGCTCGCCGAGCTCCTCGACCGGGATGGCGGCCGTCGTGAGGGGCGGGGTCGTGTAGCGCGCGAACGGGATGTCGTCGAATCCGGTGACCGAGACATCCTCCGGCACACGGATGCCGCGCTCGCCGAGCGCGCTGAGCAGGCCCATCGCGACGAGGTCGTTGAACGCGAGCACGGCGGTCGCGCCGGAGTCGACGACCGCCTGCGCCGACGCGTGGCCGTCTTCGAAGCCGACGCCGCACGGGCTGGTCGCGATGCTCGCATCGGAGTGGGATGCCTGGAACTCGCGGATCGCGGCCAGCCGGTTGAGGTTCGACGCGGCCTGGCGGCTGCCCGCGAGGTAGAGCATGTCGCGGTGCCCGAGCTCATAGAGGTGATCGAGCAGGGCCGTCAGACCGGCCTTGTAATCCGCGATCACGGAGGGCACGACGGTGTCAGCGCCGGTTGAAGCCGCAACGGCGGGCTCCGGGATGCGGTTGATCACCACGGCGGGCGCCAGGAGCGGCAGCACGGCGGCGAGCTCTTCGGCGGGCATCCGCGGCGCGCACAGCACGATCCCGTCGCAGCGTCGCCGGGCATCCAGAGCGAGAACGCGCTCATCACTCGCCTGCTCGTGCGAGTCGGCGACGAGCACGTGATAGCCGCGCTCGGATGCCCCGTCGCTGAGCCCGCGCAGCGCGCCCTGGAAAGTGGGGTTGCCGAGGTCCGGGACGACGACCGCGATCGTCTGGGTCGTGCCGAGCACGAGGCTGCGGGCCAGCGGGCTGGCCGAGTAACCAAGGGAGGACGCCGCCTCTCGCACCCGTTCCGCCAGCGCGGCATCCACCGTCGTGCTGCCGTTCATCACCCGCGAAACGGTCGACAGCGACACTCCGGCCCTCGCCGCGACATCGGCGATCGTGGCGCCCCCGCGTCGCACGCCCGACTTCGTTCTGGCCATTACAACTCCCGTCCCGCTTCTTCCGCGAGACTGCACGTCCGCTCCGAAACAGCGGGAAGACCCCACTGTCTCGGGGTGGGGGTGCAGTCTCGCGAACCGACCGCACAGCGAAGAGTACGGAGTGCGCTCGCGTCGGCCTGCGCGCTGCCTCACGATATCGTGTATCGTAGGAGAAAGCGTTTTCTCACGCTAGCAGGTCGCGCCGCCGAAAGCCCCGATTCGAGGTCGGCGGCGCGGCGCACGTCATGTCCGGCGCGTGTTCGACCGGGCCAGTTCGAAAGAGGAACATCGTGCCGCACCGCACCCGGTATGCCATCGTCGGAACCGGTTCCCGCGCCCAGATGTACATCGACGCGATCATCGGCGAGCACGCCGACGTCGCCGAGCTCGTCGCAGCGCTCGACCCGAATCAGGGCCGCCTCGAGCACTACGTGAACCACATCGCCCGGGTGGCTCCGGATGCCGGCACTCCGTTGACCGCGCATCCCGACGAACTCGAGCGGATCATCCGTGACGAGCGCATCGAACGCGTCATCGTCACCTCACCCGACTTCACGCACGCCGAGTACGTGTCGCGTGCGCTTCGTGCCGGCGCCCGCGTGGTCGTCGAGAAGCCGCTGACCATCGACGAGGCCGGCAGCCGACACATCGTCGAGGCCGTGCGCGAGACGGACGGCGACGTCGTGATGACGTTCAACTACCGGTACGCACCGCGCAACAGCGCGTTCAAGCGCGTGATCTCCGCAGGCGCGATCGGCCGACCGCTCTCCGTGCACTTCGAGTGGGTGCTCGACACGTCGCACGGCGCCGATTACTTCCGCCGCTGGCACCGGCAGAAGGCCAACTCGGGCGGCCTGCTCATCCACAAGGCGTCGCACCACTTCGACCTCGTCAACTGGTGGATCTCCGACGTGCCGGCCCGCGTGTTCGCTTCGGGGGACCTGCGGTTCTACGGCGCCGACAACTGGCGTGCCCGGGGTGGCGGCGAGCGTCCGGAGCGCGGCACAGGGGCATCCGGCGACCCGTTCGCGCTCGACCTCGAGGCGGACGAGAAGCTGCGCGACCTCTACCTGCGCAACGAGCAGTACGACGGCTACCTCCGCGACAAGGATGTCTTCGACCAGGGCATCGGCATCGAGGACAACCTCTCGCTCGTCGTCGACTACGCCGGCGGCCCGAGCATGAGCTACTCCCTCAACGCCCACAGCCCCTGGGAGGGCTACCGGATCGCGGTGAACGGCACGGAGGGACGCGTCGAGCTCGACGTCGTCGAGCGCAGCGATGTGAGCCTGGACGGCGCCGGTCGCGTCGTGGATCCTTCGGCCGTGGTCGACTCGCGGTCGACGACGCTCCGCCCGCGGGATGAGCGCATCCTGCTGCAGCGGCACTGGGAGACCCCGCAGGAGGTCGAGATCCCGGCGGGCGAGGGCGGGCACGGCGGAGGCGACGCCATCCTGCTGCGCGACGTGTTCGTGGGCCGCGGCGAGGACGACCTGGGCCGCGCAGCCGACTACCAGGACGGCATCCGCGCCATCGCGGTCGGCATCGCGGGCAACCGCTCGCTGGCGACCGGGATGCCCGTTCGGGTCGACCAGCTCGACCTCGGTGTTCGACTGGGTGACGCGAGCTCGGTGAGTGAGCAGCAGGCGCACCGGGAAGCTGCCGCGGCGGGACAGCCGTCGTACTCGCCGACCGCTCCGGCTCAGGAGACCGCGCGATGAGTCGCGTACTCGTCACCGGCAGCTCCGGCCGCCTCGGTCGCAGTGTGGTCGCGGTGCTCGCCGACCGCGGGCACGAGGTGATCGAGGTCGACCTCTCCGTGCCGGCCGCATCACCGGGTGCGGAGCGCATCGCCGCAGATCTCACCGACGCGGCGCAGGCATCCGCAGTGCTCGCGGGTGCGCGAGCGGATGCCGTCATCCACCTCGCGGCCATCGCGGTGCCGTTCAGCGCGCCGGAGCAGCACATCCTCCGAACGAACGCTTCGCTCGCGTACAACGTGATGCAGGCCGCGGTCGACGCCGGAGTCCGCAAGATCGTGACGGCATCCAGCCCGACGGTGTTCGGGTACGGCTCGCCGGCCGGGTGGGTTCCGGAGCGGCTTCCGCTCGACGAGGACGTGCGGCCGCGGCCGTGGAACGCGTACGCGCTGTCGAAGCTGCTCGCCGAGCGCACGATGGAGATGTTCGCGGCGCAGAAGGGCGACGAGGTCAGGCTCGCGGCGTTCCGCCCCTGCTATGTGGTCGCTCCCGAGGAGTGGCGCGGCGCTCCGACGCAGCAGGGCCACACGATCCTTCAGCGGCTGGACGACCCAGCGCTCTCCGCTCCCGCGCTGTTCAACTACGTGGATGCCCGCGACGTCGGCGGGTTCCTCGACACGCTGCTGGGTGCGCTCGACGACATCCCGAACGCGCAGACGTTCATCGTCGGCGCCGAGGATGCCCTCGCCCGCCGGCCTCTCGCCGAGCTCATGCCGGTCTACTGGCCGCAGACCGGGGGGCTTGCGGAAGGTCTCACCGGGACCGCGCCCGCGTTCTCGATCGAGAAGGCGAGGCGACTGCTGGGCTGGACGCCCGACCACGACTGGCGCAGCGAGCTCGCCGCGGCCGACACCGACCTGACAGACGCTCTGACCGGAGGTACCCGATGAAGTTCGATGGCGTGCTGTTCTTCCCTGTCACGGCCTTCGCGGTCGACGGCTCGGTCGACACGGCGCTCACGGCCGAGCATGTGGCGTCGCGCCTGCCGTTCGAGCCGGGCGGAGTCTTCCCGGCGTGCGGCACGGGCGAGTTCCATGCGCTGAGCGCGGGGGAGGTGGGCGAGGTCGTCGCGGCGACCGTGAAGGCGGTCGACGCCGCCGTCCCGGTCGTGGCCGGTGCCGGCGGCCCCCTCGGCCACGCGATCGAGTGCGCGCGACGCGCCGCGGATGCCGGTGCGGACGCCCTGCTCGTGCTGCCGCCGTACCTGGTCGGAAGCACCACAGCGGGAACCGTCGCGTACATCGAGGCCGTGCTGCAGGCATCCGATCTGCCGGTCATCGTCTACCACCGCGGGTCGGCGCGACTGAACGAGGATGCCGCCGCCCGGCTCGCGAACAACCCTCGGGTTCTCGGCTTCAAGGACGGCGTCGGCGACCTCGGCGTCGCACAGCAGCTCGTGCGCGCGGTCGCGGCGACCGGGCGAGAGGACTTCGCGTTCTTCAACGGCCTGCCGACCGCGGAGCTCACCCAGCAGGCGTACCGGGCGATCGGCATTCCGCTGTACTCCTCGGCGGCGTTCGCGATGGCGCCGCGCGTGGCGAAGGCGTTCTACGAGGCGTACACGAGCGGCGACGACGCGCGCCGGCTCGAGATCCTCGACGCGTTCTACCTGCCGCTGGTGAGGCTGCGGGACGAGGTGCCTGGATTCGCCGTGTCGCTGGTGAAGGCCGGCGTGCGGCTGGGCTCGAGCGGAGCCGAGGGGCTGCCGGTCGGTGGAGTGCGGCCGCCGCTCGTCGACCCGGACGAGCGACAGGTTGAGGAGCTGCGGCGCATCCTCGCCATCGGCGACGAGCTGGTCGCCTGAGCATGAGCGAATCGGCGCTGGGCCGCATCACCGGCCTGCGCACCCGGCTGATCGACGCCCCGCTGGTGCGGCCGTGGGGCACGGATGTCACGCAATGGCACGTCATCGAGGTGCTGGTCGACACGGAGTCCGGCGTCACGGGCCACGGCTTCAGCTGGACGCCCACGATCGGCGCGCACTCGGTGCAGGCCATGCTCGACCACGACATCCGAGACTTCGTTCTCGGTCGCGGCGCGGATGCCCGCACGCTGTGGACCCCGCTCTGGCAGCGCCTGCACGAGGCGGGCTCCGGCGGCGTGACCACCATCGCCATGGCGGGCGTCGACCTCGCGCTGTGGGACGCCGCGGGGCGGGCGGTGCAGGCATCCGTCACGGGCCTGCTCGGCGCAAAGCGGGCATCCGTCGGCGTCTACGGCAGCGGCGTGAACCGGCACTACCCGCTGGATGAGCTGGTCGCGCAAGCGCAGCGGTGGCGGGATGCCGGGTACCGGCTCGTCAAGATGAAGGTGGGCGGGCATCCGCTCGGCGAAGACGTCGATCGGGTCGCCGCCGTACGCGAGACGATCGGGCCGGATGCCGAGCTCGCAATCGACGCGAACCAGCTGTGGAGCCTCGACGAAGCGGAGCGCGCGATCGGCGAGCTGAGTCGCTTCGACCTGCGCTGGATCGAGGAGCCGCTGCGCGCAGACGACCTGCTCGGGCACGCCGCACTGCGGTCGCGCATCGACGTTCCGGTCGCGCTGGGGGAGAACCTGCACACGGCGTACCGGTTCCGTGAGGCGATCGCGGTGGGCGCGGCGGACATCCTGCAGCCGAACGTGATCCGCGTGGGTGGCATCACGCCGTTCCTCGCGATCGCCGAGCTTGCCGATGCCGCCGGCGTGGAGCTGCACCCGCATCTGCTGCCCGAGCTCTCCGGCCAGCTCGCGCTCGCACAGTCGCGGGCCACGCTCGTCGAAGACGTCGAGGATGCCGGCTTCGACCGCCTCGGACTGCTCGCGGAGCCCGCGCCCGTGCGTATCGCGGATGCCATGCTCACCTCCACGGGCCGCCCCGGCCTCGGCATCACGCTGGCCTGACGGTGGCCCCTAGCGCGGCAGGTGCTGGAATTTCGCGACGGCATCCGGGCTGACCGGCGTGAAGAAGTTCACGAGCGTGCCGTCGGGGTCGCGCACGAGCAGCGATCGGTTGCCCCAGGGCATCGTCGTGGGCTCCTGCACGATGTCGTCGGTGCCCGCGGCCAGTCTGCGGTGCAGCTCGTCGACATCCTGAACGAGGAACTCGACGATGGCGGAGCGGTTGGCGGCGGGATGCGCGCTGCCCGGCCCGAAGATGGCGACGGTTCGCGTGCTGCCGATGGCCAGCGTGCCGCCCGTGGTGCGCAGCTCGGCGAAGTCCGGGGTCGGACGATCGGCGACGATGCCCGTCGCGCGCTCGTAGAACGCGACGAGACGGTCGACGTCGTCGGTGATCAGGCGGATGGAGGCGAGGTTCATGGCGTCCTTCGTGTCGGAGAATGCGCTGCGAGTGCAGCCGTCATCCATCCTCGACAGGCGCGGCGACAACCCTATGTCGGGGTTTCCGCGGCAATTCCGCGCGTCAGAGCAGCGTCAGCGTGCGCAGGTCGCCCTCTGGCACCTGGATGTCCGCCGTCGTCACCGTTCTCGCCGGGGTCGGTTCGGCGAGAACCGTCACCGAATCGATCCGGTCGAATCGGAATGCGCGGATGCCGTCGCGCAGCCGGCACCACGCGAGGAGGTACCAGCCGGCGGTCGAGCGCACGTAGCCGAGCGGTTCGGCGTCGCGCACGGTCGCGGTGCCCTCCCGGTCGGTGTACCTCAGGCGGAGCACGCGGCGGCGACTGACGGCATCCGTCAGCGCATCCGGAACCGGTGCCGAACGCTCCGGCCCGCCGATCACGTGCACCCGGGAGACGAGGTCTCCGGCGGATGCCGCATCGCGCTCACGCATCGCGCCGAGGAGTTTGCGCAGCGCGGTGGCGCCCGCGACCCGGAACGGGCTGTCGGCTTCAGTGAGCCCGAGCGCGACGGCGACCGCCATCGCCTCGTCCGCTGTGAAGTTGAGCGGCGGCAAGGTGGCGGCCGGATCGATGCAGTACCCGCCGGTTCGGCCCGGCTCCGCCCAGATCGGTGCGCCCGACTGCTGCAGCGCGCTGACGTCGCGCTCGATCGTGCGAACGCTCACCTCGAAGCGCCGAGCGAGCCAGGCGGCGCTTCGCGGCCTCGGCGCCACGGCCCGCAGCTCTTCCGCGATGGCGTAGAGGCGGTCCGTGCGGTTCACCCCTTGACGCTACACAAGCCTCCGCGCGCTCCTCACCGCTCCAGCGTCACGGGGCGCGCCCGGCCCGCGACATCCGTCGTCGGCCACCGCTCGTCGACCGTGATCGGCTCGATCTCCGGCCCTTCAGGCGTTCCGGCGAGCAGCACCGTGTCCTCCACCTTCGCGCCGGGCGCCCACGGGTTCCACGTGAACGCCTGCCCCAGCCGCACCACGTCGGTCGTCGACGGCGTCGCACGGGGGTCGCGGCCCGCGTAGCCGGCCGCACCGCCCTGGTGGTGCCGTCGCCACTGGTCGGCGTCGAACCCGTTCGCCGGGTACGCCGGCGCGATCACGGCGAGCACGTCGCTCAGCGCGGCATCCGGAACCGTCGCATCGAACGCGGCCGCCTCGACCCGCAGGATGCGTCGCTCCGCATCGCGCTCGTCCCCGGTGAGCGGTCCGAACGACACCCACCGGCTGAGGTTCGTGATGAGCCCGTCGCGGCGCGCGCAGATCACGAGCATCGCACGGCGGCCGAGCCGGGCATCCGTGGGCAGCGGATGCGGGAGGGATGCCCGCGACTCACCCGCGACCAGCAGAACGAGCGGATCCGCGCCCGCGGCCACCAGCCGCTCGGCGACCTCTGCCGCGACCCGCCGCTCCGACCAGCCCGGTTCGGCGTCGAGCAGCACGTCCGTTGCCGCCATCGCCGCGTCCGCACTCAACGAGCGGAAGCGCTGCCGCTCGCCCGGCAGCAGCACTGCTCGTGCGGCCCGCAGCTCGGCATCCACATCCTGCTCGCGGAGTGACCTCGCCGAGGCGAGAACCGCCAGCGGCTCGAACCATGGACGGTCGTGCACCACGACACCGGTGGGGAGCTCCTCGTCCACCAGCCGCGCGGTCTCGTTCGAGGTCACGAACACCTCGTCCGCGTCACGGGCGACGCGCACCGCCACGATCGGATCGGCCGCGAGGCTCACGCCGTGCCGTCCGCCGTCGAGGTACCACGACACCGCGGTGGCGCTGGTCAGCAGCACGGAGTCTGCGTCGCCGGAGTGGTCGAGGATGTCCAGCACTCGCGCGCGTTTCACCGCCCGGTCGGAGGCACGCTGAGCCGGTACATCGGTCACGAGCGGTTCTCCTCGACTCGTGCGCCGCGAAGCAGAGCGGCGAGCTCGTCGGCATCGCCGGATGACACCTCTCCGTCGACCACGGCCGCCCGGTATGTGCGGGTCAGGCCCTCTGCCGGCACCGGAGTGCGGGAATCCCACGCGACGGCGGATCCGATGCCGGGGTAGTCCCGCACCCGCGCGAACCACGGGTCGCGCGCGGTCGTCTCGTCACCGGCGGCCAGCACGATGGATGCCTGCCCGTTGTGCTCGGGACCGGCCATGAAGTGTGCGCTGAAGGCCAGCCATCCGGCCACCGAGCCGTTCACGTCGTCCTCGCCGCGGGCATCCGCCGTGAACACGCTGACGTCGGAGCAGTCGGGGAAGCGCCAGAAGAATCCGCCATAGCCGGCGTTGTTGCGCCCCTTGCTGCCCGGGCTGCCCAGCGACACCTCCGAGGAGGCCGAGGCGGGCTTCAGGTGCACGTCGACGTCGAGCGTCCACGCGCGCCGGTCATCCCCGAACGCGATCGGTCGCCAGCGGATGCTCCGCCGCTCCTCGAGCACCGCCTCGCCATCAGGACCGCGCCAGACGAGGTCGTGCTCGACGCCGGCCGATGCAGTGTCGGAATCCAGCTGCTGCGTGCGCAGAACCTCGATGCGTCCGTGGTCGTCGAGCGTCTCGTACCCGCTGTCTCGCACGTAGGTGCGGCCGCCCCAGAAGTTGACGCCGTCGGCATCCTGCACGGTGAAACCGACGCCGGTGTGCCAGTCGTGGTCGGCCGGATGGGTGGCCGTGACCGTGACGCCGCCCAACGTGCGCACCGGATGCAGGTACGGGTGCGGGCTCGAGAACTCGATCGTGCCGCCGCCGTCGACCTCCTCCGCGACGAGCGTGTCATCCACCTCGGCCGTCGCGATCACACGGTCGACGACGCGCATCGCCCACGGGACCCCCTTCTCGCTGAACGTCACGCCGGCGGCGGATGCCGCGCGCACCGACTCCACGATGCGATCGACGATCGGGTACTCGTCACCCTCTTCGCCGTGCCAGGTGACCTGGCGCGGATCGATCTTCGTCGGCTCCGGCGCTCGCCGCACGGCCTCGACGACCCGCATGAACGCTCCGGTCGAGGCGAGCGGGACGATCAGCTCCGCCCCGCTGTGCCGGTGCTCGATGAGGTTCTCGAGCAGGTCGGCGCGTTCGAACGTGCGCTGCTCCGTGCCCTCGGACGGGCGGTGCCCTCGGTCGTCGGACGGGCGCTGCTCTCTGTCGTCGGACGGGCGCTGCCCGTTGGTGACGGTCACGACATCCGTCGTGTACGAGAAGGTGGCGGATGCCCGCTCGCCGAGAACCGTCACGGTCGCGCCGCGATCGGGCTCGTCGTGCAGCTCGGGCGGGGCGCACAGGGTGAGGGCGCACGTCACGGTCGGGCGGCCTGGACCACTGATGCGGATGACGGAGGTGTCGTCTGCCTCGATCGCGTTCGCCCGGTACAGCTCGGTCTCCACTCGGCCCACGGATTCCGCGGTGTCGTAGCCGGCGATGCGCAGTGCGGTCGCGACGGCGTGCGCGAGCGGGTTGGTGGCCACGCCGTCCACCACGGCATGCCCGTCGAGGGTTCGTCGGCCGGCCCACCGCGCACGCGCCCAGTACGACTTCTTGCGGCTCCACAGGCCGGTCGCGCTGACGCGTTCGGTGGGGCCGAGGTCGAGCGAGTCATCCTTCAGTGCGGGGATGGCCGCCGAACCGAGGCTCTGGAAGCCCACCTGCACGGCGCGCCGGGTCTCGCGCTGCACCGTGAGCAGCCGCTCGAACGCCGCCATCGTGGGCACCGGGGGCTTCTCGAGCAGCACGTCCGCACCGGCGCGCATCGCGATCTCGGCGAGCCGCTCGTGCGTGTCGAGCGGGGTGGCGACGATCACGATGTCCGCCCGATGACGGGCGAGCGCCGCCTCGAGATCGGCGTAGATCGGGATGCCCGCATCGCTGTCACGCTTCGCCGCGACAGCCGGATCGACGAGGGCGACGATCACGAGGCGCCCGGCCTCGGCGAGCCGCCGCGCGTTCTCCACGTGGAGGCGCCCGTAGCCGCCGACACCCGTGATCACGACGTGCGGCGCAGGAGCGGAATGTGTCTCTGGCATCGGCGACCTCTCTGTCATCGTCTCCATCATGCTGCCACCACTCCATCCTGCCAGAAAGCGCTTTCCCGTGCGAGCGCTCGCCGCGGATCCCGCGCCGAATTGTGGTCGCTAGATGCCGTTTCCGGACGAGTGAGCGGCATGACGCGTTCACAAGTTCGCGTCGGCCGCGAACGGTCGGACTCAGGCCCCTGTCGGAATCCGGCGTGGGCGTTCGACGTCTGCACGTAACCGGTCGCGCGATCGGGCGGAGGAGGAACCATGTACGACACGCTGCACAGCCGCAGGGCGCCGACGCCCGAGCTGCGGAACGCCCGGATCGCGGTGTTCGCGGTGTTCGCGTCCGCCGGGTTCCTCGTCGGTATGTGGTCTGGCACGATCCCGCTGGTGGCGAAGGGAGCCGGGCTTTCTGCGGGCGGCCTTGGTGTGGTCATCCTGATCAGCTCGGTCGGGATCGTCGCCGGCGCACAGGTCGGCGGCCGCGTCCAGGGCAGGGCGGGCAGCATGGTGCTGTGCATCGTCGGCATCGTCACCGCGGCATTCGGCGTGCTGGCGATGGGCTTCGCGGGGGATGCCGGCGTGCTCGCCTGCGCCATGACCATCGTCAGCTTCGGCATGGGCCTGAACGACGTCGGCATGAACCTGCAGGCTGTGATCGTGGAGCGCGCGTACCGTCGGCCGATCATGTCGGCGTTCCACGCGTTCTTCTCGCTGGGTGGCGTGGCCGGCGCCCTGGCCGTGCTCGGGACGGCGGCGCTCCGCTGGACGGTCCGCCCGCAACTCGGCTTCGCCGCGCTGCTCTGCACGATCGCGGTGTGCGTCGCCGGCGGGTGGCTCGTGCGGCCCGCCGCGGAAGCGGATGCCGCCACATCGGCAGGCGCGCAGACATCCACTGGCGCGGCGTCCGCGGCGCCCGCTCCCTCAGAAGCGCGCAAGGTCCTGGCCGGTCCCGCCGGCTGGCCGGAGTTCGCCGGGGACGTCGCTGCACTCACCACCCGACCGCCCCGCGTGCGCGTGCGCTGGACCCGTGTCGCCGTGATGCTCGGAGCATCCGCATTGCTGCTGATGTTCGCCGAGGGTGTGGCGACCGACTGGAGCGCCCTGCAGCTCACGCAGGCGTTCGGCGCGGCCGCCGGCGTCTCCGCCTTCGGGTACGGAGCGTTCTCGGTCGCGATGACCGGCGGACGGCTCGTCGTCGACCGCGTCGTCGCGGCGCTCGGCCCTGTCGTCGTGGTGCGCGGCGGAGCGCTGCTCGGCGTGCTCGGGCTGGGGGCCGTGCTGCTGGCACCGTCGCTGTGGGTTGCGCTCGCCGGCTGGGCGTTGCTCGGCGTCGGGCTGTGCGGATGCGTTCCCCAGGTCTTCAGCGCCGCCGGCAACCAGCCGCACTCCGCCGTGGTGCTCTCGCGCGTGCTCACGTTCGGCTACGTCGGGATCTTCGGCGGTCCCGCGCTGATCGGGCTGATCGCGAATGCGACGAGCGTGACGGTCGCCCTGCTCGCGCCGTTCGCCGCGCTCGTGCTCGCTGCGCTGTTGGCGGTGTCGGTGCGCGCGCTGGAGCTTGGAGCGGAGGCCATTTCTGGCCTCCGCCGCGACGCCAGCGCCAACCGCCGTCTCGGCGGTCGGTCGGACCCAGCACCGCGTACGGCCGAGAGGGGTTAGCGTTACGCCTTCTGCGCGGCCGCCTCGTCGCCCTCCATCTCGGCCAGCGCCATGCTGCGCGTGGGCTGCGCGAACGTGAACCGGAGCCGGCGTTCGGTGAAGGCCAGGCGCATCCCGCGGTAGCGCACCATGTAGTACACGCCGACCGCGGCCGCCAGGATTCCGGATGCCCCGCCCACCACAAGTGCCCACCGCGGCCCGAACGCGTCGGCCACCCAGCCGACGATGGGGGCGCCGATCGGCGTGCCGCCCATGAAGATCGCCATGTAGATCGCCATCACGCGCCCCCGGACCACGGGATCGGTGGAGAGCTGCACCACCCCGTTCGCGGTGGTGTTGAACGTCTGAGACGCGACGCCGACGACGGCGAGCATGGCGCCGAAGATCCAGTAGCTGGGCGCTGCGGCCGCGGCGACGCATCCGATTCCGAAGATGATCCCCGCCACCGAGAGCAATGACCCGCGCGGCTTCTCGCGCCGAGCGGCCAGCAGGGCGCCGACCACCGAGCCGATCGCCATGATGGACGAAAGGATGCCGTACTCGCCTGCTCCCTGATGGAACACGGTGCTCGCCATGCTCGCCACGAAGATGGGGAAGTTCAGGCCGAACGTGCCGACCAGGAAGACCATCGTGAAGATGGTCAGCAGGTCGGGACGGTGGCGCACGTAGCGGAAGCCCTCGACGAGGCTGCCGCGCGATCGGCCGGCGCGCTTCGTGACGTGCAGCCGGTCGCGCCGCATGAAGTTCAGCGAGGCGAGCACGGCGGCGAAGCTGACCGCGTTGAGCAGGAACACCCACCCGGCGCCGACCGCAGCGGTGAGCAGGCCGGCGACGGCGGGACCGACCAGGCGTGCCGCGTTGAACGACGCAGAGTTCAGGGCGACCGCGTTGCCGAGCATCTTCGGCCCGACGAGGTCGCCGACGAACGTCTGGCGGGCGGGGGAGTCGAATGCGGCGACGATGCCGAGCAGCAGCGCGAACAGGTAGACGTGCCACAGCTGCACGACACCCGTGACGGTGAGGATGCCCAACCCGAGTCCCAGCAGACCCATCGCACCCTGCGTCGCCATCATCAGCTTGCGGCGGTCCAGATGGTCGGCGGCGTACCCGGTGATGGGCAGCAGGATGAGCTGCGGTCCGAACTGCAGCGCCATCACGACGCCAACGGCGAGCGCGTCGTTGTGGGTGAGCTGGGTCAGCACGATCCAGTCCTGAGCGGTGCGCTGCATCCACGTTCCCACGTTGGAAACAAGGGCCCCGGCGAACCAGATGCGATAGTTCACCGCCGAGAGGGATCGGAACATCGCGCTCACGAGTCGGCCAGTTCCCGCATCACCTCGGCCGCGTCGGCGAGCAGCGAACGCGTCTCGGACGGCAGCTTGGCCAGCCTGCGGTCCAGCCACGCGTCCCGTCGCCGCCGCGTCTCCTTCACGAGGTCGCGGCCGGCATCCGTCGGCACGAACAGCACCTTGCGACGGTCGTCGGCGGATGCCCGCCTCACCACGTAACCCGCGGACTCCAGCTTGTTGACGGTGCGGTTCATCGACGGGGGCGTCACCCGCTCGTGGTCGGCGAGCTCGCTGAGGGTCTTCTCGCCCTCGCGATGGAGAAGGGCGAGCACGCTGTACTGACCGTCGCTCAACGCTCCGTCGGCCTTCTCGGCCCGGATCCGCCGCGAGAGCCGCGCCACAGCGACCCGCAGATTGCCGGACAGCTCGTGCGTCGTGATGCGCCTGGGCGCCGGCTCGGCGCGCACCTCGGCCGCTGGTCCGGAGATCGTCGCCGCAGGAGTCATAATGCTTAGCATAGCAAATTAGCAAGGCTAAATATTCCGATCCCTTCGGTTCCGTCGCACAATGAGTGCCAAACGTCGCGAACAAGGGGGAGACCTCATGGGCACCGAGGATCAGCGCGGCCGCATCACTATCGACCTGTTCAGCACGCTCGACGGCGTTCAGCAGGCGCCGGGCGGGCCGGAGGAGGACCCGTCCGACGGCTTCCGGTTCGGCGGGTGGCAGGCGCCGCTGAACGACCCGGCCGTCGGCGAGTGGGTCATGGCGGGAATGGACGGCATGGACGCACTCCTGCTCGGCCGCCGCACCTACGACATCTTCGCGGGCTACTGGCCGCAGCACACGACCGGCGACGCCGAGGGCGTGATCGGACGCCTCTTCGATCGCATTCCCAAGTACGTCGCCTCTCGCGGAACTCCGCGCCTCGACTGGCAGGGCTCGATGCTTCTCGGCCCCGACCTGCTCGCGGAGGTGGATGCCCTGCGCGACAAACACAGGAACGTGCACGTGATCGGCAGCATCGACTTCGCGCGTACCCTGTTCGACGCGCAGCTCTTCGACGAGTTGAAGCTGTGGATGTACCCGGTCGTCCTCGGCGCCGGCAAGAGCCTGTTTCACGACGGCACCGTTCCGGCGAGCCTTCGACTGCTCGGGCCCGCCGAGACCTCGCCGGACGGCGTCGTGCAGCTGCGGTACGCGCCGAACGGCGAGCCGTCCGTCGGCGACATGATTGCCGACTGAGGCGCGTCGCGCCGCCGCTTGCTGCGAGAATCGCCCCGTGCCGACCTTCGAAGACGAACAGGGCGTGACCGTCACGTACTACGTGTGGCCGGTGGAGCATCCGCGAGCCGTGATCCACCTGGTGCACGGCCTCGGCGAGTACGCCATCCGGTACGAGCCGCTCGTGAGCGTGCTGAACGAGAACGGCTTCTCGGTCTACGCGGCCGACCAGCGCGGGCATGGGCAGACCGGGCTCGACCAGTGGAACGGCGACCACTCCAAGCTAGGTCGGCTGGGACCGGGCGGCTTGCGTGCTGCTGTCGAAGACATCCGCGGCCTGAACCGCATCGTCCGTGACGAGAACCCCGGCGTTCCGCTCGTGCTGCTCGGGCACAGCTGGGGCTCGCTGATGGCCCAGATGCTCGTCAACCGCCACGCCGACGAGGTGGATGCGCTCGTGCTGACCGGCACCGCGTACCGCACGCCGCGCCGCATGGAGGCCGGCGACCTCAACAAGCACCACAAGCACCTCGGCGCCACTGGATACGAGTGGCTGAGTCGCGACGACCGCGTCGCCGCGGCGTTCGCCGCCGACCCCCTCACGTTCGACGCCAAGGTGCTGAAGCTTTTCGGCGTCGCCGACGGCATGAGGCTCTACGGTCGGCCGGCGCGGGGCATCCGCGATCTTCCCCTGCTCGTCATGATCGGCGAAGAGGACTCGCTCGGTGGCCCTGCCAGCGCACGGATGCTCGTGGCCGCCTACGAGTCGCGCTCCGGGTTCACCGACACCAGCCTGGTCGTCTATCCCGGCGCGCGGCACGAGGTGTTCAACGAGACGAACCGCTCCGAGGTCTTCGGCGACCTGGTGCGCTGGCTCGACGCCCGGTTCCCCGCCCGCGTCTGACGACCCGTCCGCGGCGCTCCGTCCCAAGCGCGGCGCTCCCAAGCGCGGCGCCCCGTCCCAAGCGCGGCGCCCCCAAGCGCAGCGCTCCGTCCCAAGCGCGGCGCCCCCCCCGCGTTCATAACTCCTGCAGTTCGGTCGAAGCCGCCGCGATCACCCGCCCGGCTGCGCCATCCCTGCCCAGAGGCGCCTCGGATAGCAGGAGTTGCGAACCGTGCGGCATCCGTAGGGTGGAACCATGCACGGTGAGTACAAGGTTCCGGGCGGCAAGCTCGTCGTCGTCGACTTCGACGTGGTCGACGGCGTGATCGCCGACTTCCACCTGTCCGGCGACTTCTTCCTCGAGCCCGACTCGGCGCTGGAGGCCATCGACGCCGCCGTGAATGGTCTCTCCTCCGAGGCCGACACGGCCGCCATTGCCGACGCCATCCGTCGGGCCCTGCCGTCGGATGCCGTCCTGCTCGGATTCTCGCCGGAAGCGGTGGGCGTCGCCGTCCGTCGCTCGCTCTCGAACGCGACCGCGTGGCGCGACTACGACTGGTCCATCGTGCACGCCAAGGCCGTGCCGCCCCGGCTGCATCTCGCGCTCGACGAGGCGCTCAGCAACTCGCTCGCCGCCGGCCACCGCGGCCCGACGCTGCGCATCTGGGAGTGGGACGAGTCGGCCGTGGTGATCGGCAGCTTCCAGTCGGTGAAGAACGAGGTGGACCCGGACGGCGCAGCCAGGTACGGCTTCGACGTGGTGCGCCGCATCACCGGCGGCGGCGCCATGATGATGGAGAAGGGCAACGTCGTCACGTATTCGCTGTACGTTCCTGCCGACCTGGTCTCCGGCATGAGCTTCGCCGACAGCTACGCCTATCTCGACGACTGGGCTCTCGTCGCTCTGCGCTCCCTCGGGGTGGATGCCACGTACAAGCCGCTGAACGACATCGCCAGCCCGCAGGGCAAGATCGGCGGCGCGGCCCAGAAGCGGTTCAAGAACGGCGTCGTTCTGCACCACGTGACCATGAGCTACGACATGGACGGCCAGAAGATGACCGAGGTGCTGCGCATCGGGCGGGAGAAGATCAGCGACAAGGGAATCGCATCCGCAGCCAAGCGCGTCGACCCGTTGAAGGCGCAGAGCGGACTCAGTCGCGCGGAGATCATCGAGCGCATGAAGCAGACGTTCACCGAGCTCTACGGTGCGCATCCCGGCGACATCTCCGACGCGGAATACGCGGATGCCGAGCGTCTCGTCGCCGAGAAGTTCGGCACGGAAGAGTGGCTCTACCGGGTGCCGTAGCGCCTTGCGCCGACCCGAAAGCCGGCTGAGTGAATGGCATCCACGAAACCTAGACGATCGCTTATACTACCCGCGTGGGTTGGTGGGTACTGGTCGGCGTGATCGGTGTCGGCGTGCTGCTCTGGCTGGCCCATCGGCTCGGCTGGATCGACCTCAGCGACAAGAGCCGCTCGTCGTCGAAGGGCGGTTCGTCCCGCGGCGGAGGCGCTCTGCTGATCGGCGACGAGGTCTTCGCGCCGGCGAAGTACGAGGCGCAGCTGGAGCTGGACGAACGGTCCCGCTTACCCGTGCCGGCGCCCGCGGCCGGCGACGGCGACGAGGGGATCTTCGGCGACGGACCGGTGCGCATCCGCCTCGACGCCGATGGCAACCCACTGCGCTGACCGCCGCGCATTTCCGTCGACACACCGGTGTCTCGCCGAGACGCCCCGCTACCGGCGTGGTCTCCACGGTGCCTCGGCGACACACCGGCGGTTCGACGGAGTGACGGGTGTCGGGCGGCCCGGGGCAAGATGGGCGGATGGAGCCCCAAGCCGCCCTGAACGAGATCGCGTTCCTGCTCGAGTATGACCTCGCGCCGCGCTTCAAGGTGCAGGCGTTCCGGCGTGCGGCATCCGCGATCGAGGGCATGACGGATGCCCAGCTGCGGGAGCGCATCGCCGACGGCAGGCTCGCCCGCACGAAGGGGATCGGTGACCGCACGTTCCAGGTGATCACGCAGGCCGTCGAGGGAGGCGTTCCGGACTACCTCGTCGCCCTGCGCGATCGACGACCGGAGCTGCCGGACTCGCCGCTGGCGGAAGAGCTGCGCGGCGATCTCCACACGCACACCGAGTGGTCGGACGGCACGGTGCCGATCGCGGCCATGGCGGATGCCGCCACCGCACTCGGACGCGAGTGCCTCGCCATCACCGATCACTCGCCGCACCTCACGGTCGCGAACGGTCTGAGCGTCGAGCGGCTGCAGCAGCAGCTGTCCGACATCGAGGAGTGGAACCAGACGACCGACGACGGGGCGGTGACGCTGCTCAAGGGCATCGAGGTGGACATCCTCGAAGACGGCTCGCTCGACCAGACCCGCGAGATGCTCGGCCGCCTCGACGTGGTCACCGCCAGTGTGCACTCGAAGCTGCGAGCGGATGCGCCGACCATGACCGCCCGCATGCTCGGCGCGGTGCGCGACCCGGCCACGAACGTGCTGGGCCACTGCACCGGGCGCCTGGTGAGAGGGTCGCGCGGCACCCGTCCGCAGTCCGAGTTCGACGCCGAGAAGGTGTTCGCGGCGTGCGCGGCGAATGACGTCGCGGTGGAGATCAATTCGCGACCCGAGCGGCAGGATCCGCCTGACGACCTCATCGCGATGGCCCTGGACGCCGGATGCCTGTTCAGCATCGACAGCGACGCTCACGCTCCGGGGCACCTCGCCTTCGTCGCCCTCGGCGCGGCCCGTGCTGAGGCGGCAGGCGTTCCCGCCGACCGTGTGGTCACCACCTGGCCGCTGCCGCGCCTCCGCGACTGGCTGGCGTCACGGCGGTAGAGCTCAACCAGCGGGAGAGTTCAGCCGGCGCTCTGCGGCGCCTTCTGCAGATCCTGGTACTCCGGATGCCGCTGCATCCAGGACCGCACATACGGACACAGCGCAACGACGCGCAAGCCCGCGGTGCGCGCGTCATCCAGCGCCGCCTGCACCAGATCGCCGGCCAGTCCCTCTCCCTGATGCCCCTCGTCGACCTCGGTGTGCGTGAACACGATGTGGTCGTCGAACCTCTTGTAATACGCCGCGCCGACCATCTGGCCGCCCAGCTCGATCACGTAGCGGGAGGCATCCTGGTCGTCGCGCACCTGTGCACTCATGTCGCCACCATACGCACACCGATCCGGTCTCGGGCCGAGAACCGGCGACAATGGAGCAATGCCCGCGTGGTCTCCCGATAGCCCGAACACGGTGTTCGAGGCCGACAACCTGGCCGTGCTGCCCACGCTTCCGGATGCCTCGTTCACCCTGATCTACCTCGATCCGCCGTTCAACACCGGCCGCCGGCAGGAGCGCCGAACGGTGACCGCCGTGCGCAGCGACGCCATCGGTGCCGTCGCCGGGTTTCAGGGCCGCGGATACGAGCGCATCCGCGGCGATCTGTTGCGCTACGACGATCGGTTCGACGACTACTGGGAGTTCCTCGAGCCCCGACTGCTCGAGGCGTGGCGGCTGCTCGCCGACGACGGCACGCTGTACCTCCACCTTGACTACCGCGAATCCCACTACGCGAAGGTGCTGCTCGACGCGCTGTTCGGGCGGGCATCCTTTCTCAACGAGATCGTCTGGGCTTACGACTACGGTGCGAAGTCGAAGCGCAGGTGGCCGGCGAAGCACGACACGATCCTGGTCTACGTGAAGAACCCGCGCCGCTATCACTTCGACTCGGAGGCGGTCGATCGCGAGCCCTACATGGCGCCGGGTCTGGTCACCGCCGAGAAGGCGTCGCGCGGAAAACTGCCGACGGATGTCTGGTGGCACACCATCGTGACCACGAGCGGCAGGGAGAAGACCGGCTACCCCACCCAGAAACCGGAGGGGGTGGTGCGGCGCATGGTGCAGGCATCCTCTCGCCCAGGGGACTGGGTGCTCGACTTCTTCGCCGGAAGCGGCACGACGGGAGCGGTGGCCGCGGCGCTCGACCGTCGCTTCGTGCTCGTCGACAGCAACCCGGAGGCGATCGCGATCATGCGCACCCGGTTCGAGCGGATGCCCGACGTCGCCTTCCGCTAGGAACCGGCGGGCTCCGCGGAGGCTGCGGTCGCGCGGCGGCTCAGCGGCCAGTTGGCAAGCGCCGCGACGAGCACGATCAGGGCCGCCACCAGGGGCGTGAACGACACCCCGTGCGCGGAGGTGGCGGATGCCACGCCGCCGACGATCGCGGACGCCGCCGCCTGCCCCACCACGATCCCCGAGCCGAGCATGGTCATCACGGTGGCCGAGCGGCCGTTCGGGCTGCGCAGCGCCGCGAGGCTGTAGAGCGTGACCAGGGTCGGACCGACGCCGATCCCGGTCACGAACAGCACGGCGACGGCGAGCGGGACGGTGCCGGCGAACGGGAATGTCGCGGCGCCGGCGAACAGCACGATCGCGAACGTCAGCCAACGCGCTCGCAGACTGAAGCGCGCGGGGAACAGCGCGACGCCGAGCGCGAACGCGGCGGATCCGACCCCGAGCGCGCCGTACACGAGGCCGGACTGGTCGGCGCTGCCGAGCTCCGTCATGAGGGCGGTGAGCGAGGTGAGCATCGCGCCGAAGAAGAGGCCCATGCCGGTCGTGCCGATCAGGAGCACGAGGATCCGTGGCCGCAGCAGCGCCCGTGCCGGTTCGCGCTCGCGCACCGCCGACTCGTGCGCGGCCAGCCGACTCGTGGGGTGCAGCGCGAACGCGGTGACGAACACGAACTCCAGGAGCGCGGCCCCGATGACCGCGGCCTGCGGACCGAACGCCGTGGCGAGCGCGCCGACCAGCACGGGCCCGAACACGAAGGTCACCTCGTCTGCCGCGGACTCGTAGGAGAACGCGGAATTGAGGATGCCTGCGCGCCGCGAAGCGGGCATCCGCGTCGCGATGATACCCACCAGCCTGCTGCGCGAGAGCGGTGACACCTGCGGTGCGGTGGCACCGACGAGCACGGCAGCCAGGAGCACACCGGCATCCGGCGCGACCTCGGCGCACCACGTGACGAGCAGGAGGGATGCCCCGTTCGCGAGGCCCGCTGCGAGCACGACCCTGCGCTGTCCGAACCGGTCGGCGGCTGCGCCGATCAGCGGGCCGACGACGGCTGTGCCGATCCCGACGCACGCGGACACGAGGCCGCCGAGTGCGATCGAATGGCGCACGGTGACGATCAGCGTCAGCACGCCGACCACGATCATCGCGTACGGGAAGCGCGCGATGAACGCGATCGGGAAGTACGCCCGCCCCATCGCGCCGAGCAGAAGCGAGGCCGTTGACCGCTCGCGAGGTGCGGTCACGGACGCCCGCGCGGGCGGATCAGCTCGAGCCACGCACGATCAGCCGGGTCTTCAGGATGGTCGCGTGCTCGACGGGCTCGCCCTCGATGATCTTGACCAGCTTCTCCGCCATCGCGGCACCGAGCTCGGTCATCGACTGGTGCATGGTGGTGAGCGCGGGGGACGCGGCCGATCCGAGTGCGTCGTCGTCGTATCCGACCACGGCGATGTCGTCAGGGATGCTCAACCCGGCTTCGGCGATCGCGGCGTACGCGCCGAGCGCCATCTGGTCGTTGGCGGCGAACACGGCGTCGAGCGGAGCCTTGCGCGCCAGCAGGCGGCGCATCGCCATCGCTCCGGATGCCGGCGAGAAGTCGCCCCATTCGATCAGCGTGGTGTTCAGCCCGGCCTCGGTCATGGCTCGGCGCCAGCCGAGTTCGCGGTCGAATCCGGCAGGCATGTCGGCGGGTCCGGCGATCGTGGCGATGTTCGTGCGTCCGCGCTCGATGAGGTGGCGGGTAGCGGTGAACGATCCCTCGATATTGTCGACGTCGACGTAGAAGCTCTCGACCGTGTCGGCCTCGCCGTCGTAGCTGTGCAGCGGGCGGCCGCCGAACACCACGGGAACCGTTCGGCCGAGTCGGGCGTAGGAGTGATCGCCCGAGTGGTGGGAGACGACGAGCGCGCCGTCGATGTTGCCTCCGGTGAGGTAGCGCCGTGTCTTGTCCGGGTTGGCCTCGGATGCCACGACGATGCCGAGCGTGTAGTCGGTCGTGGCGAGGTACACGGCGACGCCCTGGATGATCAGCGCGAAGAACGGGTCGGCGAACACGCGCGTCGTCGACTCCGGAATGACGAGGGCGATGGATTCCGTGCGGCGACTGGCGAGTGAGCGCGCGGCGCGGTTCGGCACGTAGTTCAGCTCGGCGATCGCCGCGTTGACCGCCTTGAGCAGTTCGGGCTTCACCTTGGGCGACCCGTTCACGACGCGGGAGACGGTCGCGCGCGAGACTCCGGCCCGTGCGGCCACCATCTCGAGCGTCGGCGCCTGCGCCTGCGCTTTCACGCCCATCTCGCCCCTTCCCCGCCCGAACCTATCGCGATTCCGTGGCCGAGGCGACCCGCGCAGGTCACAAAATGAGCGCGCTCTCACGGATGGGCCCATGCGCGGCCGCGGGGTCGCACGCCGACCCGCCACACGAATCCGCTTCTGCTACACGACCGCATCCGTCACACGAATCGGCATCCGCTACACGAATCGGCATCCGCTACTGAAGAAAGCCGTAGCGGATGCCGATAAGTGTGGCGCCGGGTTCGCGGCGGTTCCGAACTACGACGTGGCGACCTCGCCAGGACCGGCGATGTGCCGACCTCGGTGCTCCGGCTTCTGCCCCGCGTCCTCCGCGGCAGGTCGCGCGTGCCGCCCGTGCTCGGCCGTCTGCTCGGCGTGCGACTGCGCGACCCGCGGCTCGACTCGAGGCTCCGCACCCGTGGACGCCCCGGCGTCAGACACGGTGCCGACCGGAACGGGGCCGGGCTCGGCCTCCTCGTCGGGCAGCGCCAGCGAGCCCGTCTCGGTGGCGGCTTCCGTGGCGAGCATCGCCTCGTCGTCGGCGGCCTCCTGCAGAGCGGACTTCGCACGCAGCGGCGGGGTCTTGAAGAACAGCGAGAGCACGAACGCGAGCAGCACAACGCACATCGCCACCCAGTACACGGTGATCGCCGACGCGTTGAAGCCGACGAGGAACGGCTTCGCGAGCCGCTCGTCAGCGTTCTTGAGGAACGACGTGTCGTTGATGTCGTTGCTGTTCACCTTGGAGCCGCTGGACTTCTTGAGCTGCTTCTGCACGACGGGCACGACAGACTTGTCGACGAACTGGTCGCGCTGCGACGCGTTCGAGAAGTCGAGCGAGACGGTGCCGTTCGAGTCGATGCGCGCGACCGGCACCGTGCCGATCACGGCCTGTTGCGCCTTCTGCACGGCCTGTGCTTCGGCGGCGGCCTGAGCCTCCGGCGGGAGCTTGCCGGCGGCCACCGCCGCATCCACACCCTTCTTGGCGGCGGCGGATGCCTTGTCGACGCCGGCCTGCAGGCCCTTCGTCGTGTTCGTCGTCGCGTTCTTCACGATCGGGTTGTAGATCGTGTTCATGATGCCCTTGTTCTCCGGCGCGTTCGCGACAGCCGGGTCGAACGCGGCCTCGAGCGCCGGGGTCAGCGTCGACTTGTCGTTCAGCGAGCTCTGGATGTTCGCCGGCATCACCGAGAACAGCAGCGAGATGAGCACCGCGGTGCCCAGCGTTCCACCGATCTGCCGGAAGAACGTCGACGCACTCGTCGCAACGCCCATGTCGCGCAGCCCGACGGAGTTCTGGCTGGCGATGGTCAGCGTCTGCATCAGCTGGCCCAGTCCGAGCCCGATGAGCAGCATGGCGCCGGCGATGAACCAGTACGAGTAGTCGTACTTCATGAAGGTCAGCCAGAAGAATCCGCCGGAGAGCAGCAGCGTTCCGATGATCGGGAACTGCCGATAGTGGCCGGTCCGTGCGATGATCTGACCGCTCGCGATCGACGCGATCATCAGGCCGAGGATCATCGGCAGCAGCTGCAGGCCGCTCTCGGTCGGATTCGAGCCGAGCACGAGCTGAAGGTAGAGCGGAAGCGTCAGCATGGCGCCGAACATCCCGAAGCCGACCAGAACGCCGATGACCGTCGCCATCGAGAACGTGTTCGACCGGAACAGCTTGAGCGGGATGAGCGCGTCATCCTTCATCAGGATCTCGACGACGATGAAGCCGACGACGCCGATGGCGCCGATCACATAGCACGTGATGGCAGAAGCGCTGACCCAGCCCCACTCGCGACCCTGCTCAGCGATCAGGAGCAGTGGCACCAGGGCGACGATGACGCCGGCGGCGCCCCACCAGTCGATGCGCACCGAGTGGTGCTCGTGCCGCGGAACGTGCAGGAACGCGATCACGACGAACAGCGCGATGATGCCGATCGGCACGTTGATGAGGAACACCCAGCGCCATCCGGCGATCCACAGGATCTGGTTCGCACCGGCGAAGAGGCCGCCGATCAGTGGTCCGGCGACGCTCGAGATGCCGAAGACGGCGAGGAAGTACCCCTGGTATTTGGCTCGCTCACGCGGCGCGAGGATGTCGCCCATGATCGCCAGGGGCATCGACATCAGACCGCCGGCGCCGAGGCCCTGAACCGCGCGGAAGAACGCGAGCTCGATCATCGACTGCGAGAAGGAGGAGAGGATCGACCCGATCACGAAGATGACGATCGCCAGGATGAACAGCGGCCGACGCCCGAAGATGTCGGACAGCTTGCCGTAGATCGGCGTGGCGATCGTGGAGACGATCAGGTAGGCCGTGGTGACCCACGCCTGCAGGCTCAGACCGTGCAGGTCGTCGCCGATGGTGCGGATGGCCGTTCCGACGACGGTCTGGTCGAGGGCAGAGAGGAACATGCCCGCCATCAGTCCGAAGATCACGAAGAGGATCTGCCGGTGGGTCATGATGGGGGCATTGGGCGC
This sequence comes from Humibacter sp., assembly GCF_051954055.1. Lineage (NCBI taxonomy): Bacteria > Bacillati > Actinomycetota > Actinomycetes > Micrococcales > Microbacteriaceae > Humibacter > Humibacter sp. The sequence goes on from NZ_JBQCIE010000018.1 coordinate 24,235, forward strand.
TGGCTGCGCCGACGCTGACGTGGCGGCTTCTGACATTGATCCCCGTACGTTCGAAGCTGAAACAGCTGGTGGCGGCACGAAAGCGAAGACACGCCGAGCGGCGGTCCCTGCCGTCGTTGGCGTGTGAAGAGTTGTCGGTGCTGAGAAATTTGCGGTGACTGCAAATTTACACCCGAGAAGTGTGCGCGTCGAACCATAGCAGTTCCTGAATCGAACGGTTCGCGGGCGGCGAACAACTGCTCCGATGAGCGCCAGAGCTTCCCGTCGATGGCGGCGAGAGCGGTCCCATACGGGACCCACCGACGATTCCAAGGAGAGCGCGGTACTGTCGACGACGCCATGTCGTACCCCCCGAATGAGTCGCACGCCCGCACCCGCTCCCGCAGTCCCCGCAGCGCCGGTGGTGCCCGTGTCCGAGGCGTACGGATGGCTGTGCTTGCCGCCGCCGCGGCATCCGCGCTTGCTCTGACGGGCTGCACCGCTCACACCTCGGGCACCACAGCAGACGCCAAGCCCGCAGCGCAGGCTACGGCCACCGCGTCGCCGTCGGTGGCCACCGTGTCGCCTGCGCAGGCATCCGTCGTCGGACAGAAGGTCACGATCACGGGCACCGATCTGCAGAACGTGAAGACCGTGGCGTTCGGCTCGGCGAATGTGCGCGTGCTCTCAGCAAGCTCCGACAAGGTCGTCGCCCAAGCACCCGCGGCGGCGAACTACCAGCCCGCCACGGTGGGTCTGAAGCTGATCAGCAAGACGGGCAAGACGATAGCGAGCAAGCCGAACGCGCTGGAGTACACGGCGGCGGGCGGGGTGGCTGCGCAGCTCGAGTACGCCCTCGCGCACTGGCAGAACTACAACACCGCCGAATACGGCGACCTCAATCCCGACGGCGGCGACTGCGCCAACTTCGTCAGCCAGACCCTCATCGCCCGCGGCTGGACCATGAACGACGACTGGTACAACCACGAGGCCGGCGACGACTGGAGCTCGGCATGGGGCTACGTTCCCGCGATGGATGACTACTTCGCCGAGAACGCCGAGAGCCTCGGTCTGCAGGAGCTCAGCTTTTCGCAGGCCGGCCGGGCCAAGGTCGCGCTCGGCGACATCGCCGTCTTCGACTGGGACGGCGACGGATCGCCCGACCACGTCGAAGTCGTCGACCGCATCACAAAGGTGAATGGCCAGTACAAGATCGAGCTGGCCAGCCACAACGACGACTACGCGTACCGCGACCTCGACGAGACGATCACCACGCAGCACCCGGGCGCGACCGGCCACTTCTGGCACCTGACGCGCTGACCGCGCGCTCCTGCGCACCCCTACACTCGATGCGTGACACCACGCCGCCCCGGCCCTCGCATGCTGATCGCGCTCGCCGCCGCCGGGGTGCTCGTGCTCGGTGTCGGCGCATGGGCGCTCGGCGCCGTTCTTCCGCCGGATTCCGCGCCAGTTCGCGCGGCGCTCACCGCGCGCCCGGCACCGGCGGCCTCGCCATCCGCCATTCCGATATCGACACCGACCGCTCCCGCATTCGACAAGCGCGCGAACTCCATCGACGACCCATCGAGCATCTGGGTCGTGGTGAACAAGTCCCGTCCTCTCAACCCGCAAACCTACGTGCCGGCCGACCTCGTGCAGCCGCCCGTCGCGAACATCCACGACCAGCCCGTTCGCCACGTGGTCTCCGATGCGCTCGCCGCCATGTTCGCTGCGGCGAAATCCAGTGCTGGGCTCTCACTCACACTGCAGAGCGGGTATCGCTCCTACGACATGCAGGTCAACGACTACAACGGAGACGTCGCGGCCCACGGCCGGGCGTATGCGGACAGCGACACGGCACGTCCGGGACACAGCGAACACCAGACGGGACTCGCGGTCGACATCAGCGCGGCATCCGGTCGCTGCAGCCTGGATGCCTGCTTCGGGCAGACGCCGGAGGGGCAGTGGCTGGCGGCGAACGCGTGGCGCTTCGGATTCCTGCTGCGCTATCCGCAGGGCAAGGAGGCGGTCACCGGCTTCACGTACGAGCCCTGGCACTTCAGGTACGTCGGCATCCCGCTGTCGACCGAGCTGCACGACACGGGTGTCACCACTCTCGAGGAGTTTTTCGGGGTGCCGGGCGGCGAGACGTATTCCGGCTAGTGTTCGCGCTGCGCGCTCCGACTGACTCAATCGGCTCGGCAGAGCACGCAAGCCTGCTCTGCTCTCGCCTCAATCGTCAATGCACATAGACCTGGGTGCCGTCGGGCGTCCAGTCGTAGAGCTGCTGGGCGAGGCTGATCGGCATGCCCACGCATCCGTGGCTCATCGGATGCCCGAAGTTGTCGTGCCAGTACACGCCGTGGAAGGCGTCGCCGTTGTAGTCGAAGTACATGACCCACTGCACGTTGGGCACGACGTAGCCGTACTGAGTGCTCGACATCGTCTGCACCCGGATGTGATCGCGAACGGTGAAGTGGCCGGTCGGCGTCGGTGTTCCCGGGAGTCCTGAGGAGATCGCCCACGACCCGACGACCACGCCGTTCTGGATCATGGAGAGCGTTTGCGTGCTCAGGTTCACGTCGATGCTGCGCTGCAGGTTGGTGGTCTGGAACGGCGTCTCGGTCACGGGCAGGCTGTACTCGGCATTGCCATCGCTGAGCTGCGTGGCGAAGGCCGCCGCGACACCGCCGGTGCTGCCCAGCGTGCGTCCGGTCTGGCCGGCGGTCTCGACACGCAGCACCTCACCGGCCGAGTTCACGATGTTCTGCGCGTTCGCCGGCTGGCGGTTCACCTGGCCCGGCAGAGCGTCGACCGCGGTCTGGATCTTCTTCTGATCGGCCGTGATCGAGAAGCTCCCGGTGCTGTCGTGCGAGGTCACAGTCAGCCACGAGGCCGCGACATCCGGCGCGACCGGCACAGTGCGTTCGGTGCCGACGTAGAAGCCGATCGTGTCGAGCATGCCGCCCAGCTTCTTCGCCGTCGCCTCGGCGGTGCCCGTGCTGATCGGAGGCAGGGCATCGGTCTTCGTCGTCTGCACAGCGACGTGATCGATGTCCCGGCTGAAGGCCCGCTGCAGCGACTGAGCGAGCGCGGCGGTGTTCACACGGATGCCCGGCGCGGCCGGCTTCACGACGTAGGTGCCGTTCACGAACCGGACACTGGCATCCGTCGGCTTCGTGTAGAGGGAGGGGAGCGCCTGCTGCAGTGCCTTGTCGGCCTTGCCCGCCTCGAGCGTCACGGGCGCCTCGATCGGCGCGCCGAACCACGCGCCGAGGTTCCAGAGGGGCCGGTCGGCGAGTGCCTTGTTCGTGAGAGCGCCGGCGTCGACCGATACGCCCAGTTCGCTGCCGGTCATCCTGGTGCCGTTCACGCTGATGCTCGCATCGGAGAGCCGCTGCGACACCACGTTCGCGGCGATGCTCGGCGGCAAGCCGCCGACGGGAACGCCCGCGACGGTCGTTCCGGGAGCGATCAACAGAGTGAGCGCCGCACCGAGCAGCAGGACGAGCACGCCGCCGGCGATCCAGAGCCAGAGGAAGCGGCGCTTGCGCTTCGGCGTGCTCGTCGCCTCGAGCGTCTCGGCAAGGCGCACGCGAACGGCAACCGCCGACTCCGGCTCGTTCGGGCCGTCGCCGACGACAGGATCGTGTGTCAGTTGATCCGTCACGGCTGCCTCGTTCGCTCGGTGACCCCCCGCTGGGCGAAACGTCAACAGAGAATATAATGGCGCGGCGCAAACGGCAACTGGGTTGTCTATCCGGTATATCAGACCGACGGACGGGCCGCGCATTCAAGGCACCTCAGCATCCGCTCAGAGCGCGGCCGGTCGGGCTGCCGCACAGGTGCCGGTCGATAACGTCGACGGCATGGTGCGGACGAGACGGCGAAGCAGATGGTGGCGGGCGGCATCCGCGTTCTCGGTCGTCGCCGTGCTCGCTCTCGCCGGATGCTCCGCCGGGCCTGCGCCGCTTCCCGCGCCGATCCAGAAGCAGCTCGACTACGCGCTGGCGCACTGGAACGACTACAACACGAAGGTCTACGGCGACCTCAATCCGGTGGGCGGCGACTGCGCCAACTTCGTCAGCCAGACGCTGATCGCGCGCGGCTGGACCATGAACGACGACTGGTACGACCACGATGCCGGTGAGGACTGGAGCCCTGCCTGGGGTTACGTTCCGGCGATGGACAACTACTTCGCCGCCAACGCGAAGTCGCTGGGCCTCACCGAGTACGCGTTCGACAAGCGGTCCAAGATCGCGGTGGGCGACATCGTGGTGTTCTCATGGGCCGGCACCGACGAGTACGACCACGTCGAGATCGTGAGCAAGGTGGTCGACACCACCGTCGACGGCAAGAAGCACATCGACATCAAGATGGCCGGCCACAACAAGGACACGAAGTACCGGGACCTCGACGACGTGCTCGACAAGGAGTACCCGGGCGCATCCGGCCACTTCTGGCATGTCGCTCTGCCGCCGACCGCCTCGCCGAGTCCGACGAAGTAGCGGCGCTTTCGCCGCGACACCACGTGGTGTCATCCTATTCGCGCGATTGCTTGACCTGACACCATGATGGTGTCACTATGGTGTCATGCAGTTGGAAACGTATGTCGAAGAGCTCCAGCGTCAGCTCGCCGCGGCGGCTGCCGCAGGCACGGACGAGACGCGCGAGACGGCCGAACGCCTCAGCGCGGCGCTCGACGCGGCGGCACGGCTCATGCTGATCGAGGCGCTCGGCGCCGCTGCGAGCGAGATCACGACCGAGCTGACACCCGGGTCGGTCGATCTTCGGCTTCGTGGTCGTGACCCCGAGTTCGTCGTGACGCAGGCTCCGGAGTGGTCGGAGTCCGCGCCGCCGGCGCAGGCGGCACCGCCCGTCGCACCGGCCGCGGTGGAGGGCGAGGAGTCGTCGACCACGCGTACCACTCTGCGGCTTCCCGACGAGCTCAAGTCGCGTGTCGAGGCTGCGGCAGCCCACGCCGGGGTCTCCGTGAACACGTGGCTGGTGCGCACCATCGCCTCCGCATTGGATGCCGGAGCGTCACGCACGCTCGCGCAGGAGATCAGGCAAGAGGTCAACAAGCGAGTCACCGGATGGGTTCGGTGATGAACGTGAGCAGGGGAGCCGCCATGAACACCGAGTACGAGACAGCTGAGCCCATCCAGCTGGTGCTGGACATGCTCGTCGTCGTCAGCCTGACCGTCACGGCCGCCGACACGATGATGACGACCCTGTCGATCAAGGCCGCCGACCCGAGCAAGAAGGATGACGTGCGGGCACTCGGCGAGGTGAGTGTTGACTTCGTCGACGGCGTTCTTGGCGTGCGCATCGCTCGCACGCTGCGCTACTACACCTGGTTCAGCGGCAGCCCCCGGCTGATCGTGGACATCACGGTGCCTGTCGGGTCGAGCCTCGACGCCAAGGTGGGAGCGGGAAACGTCAGCACCCAGGGCGAGCTCGGCTTCTGCATCGCTCGAACCGGCGCCGGCGAGCTCCGCATCGAGCGGGCCGGCAGGACAACGCTGCACAGCGGTGCCGGCTCGATTCAGGCCGGCCGGATCTCCGGTCCGCTGCGCATCACGAACGGCGCCGGATCCATTCGGGTCGGCACGTTGGAAGGCGAGGGAAACGTCAAGAACACCACGGGCAACACCACCTTCGGCGAGGTCGAAGGACCGCTCACGGTGAAGTCCACAACGGGCGACGTCGTGATCGAACAGCTGAACGGCTCTGCCGAGATCAAGTGCGCACACGGAGAGGTGCGCATCGACAGGGTCGGCACGGGCGAGGTCAAGATCGACGGCGGCTACGGCTCCATCGAGGTCGGCGTGCCGGAGGGCACGGCCGCCTGGCTCGACATCGCCTCGCGGCACGGGCAGTTGCGCAACGAGCTCGAGGCGGCATCCGCTCCAGTCGAGACGGACCGCACCGTGGCCATCACGGCGCACGCGGACTACGCCTCCATCACCATCCGCCGCCCGCTGACCTAGCTACCAACCTCCACCCACCCGCTTCAAGTCGCACAATCTGCCCTTTTGAGGGCCTCATAACGGCAGTCTTCGCGACTTGAACGTCGTAACCAACAACTACCGCCCAAGGAGGGCGGTGATCGGCGCGCCCGGAAACGGGGCGAAACGAGAGACAAGGAAACCACCATGACAACCACCGCAGTCCAGTCGCCTGCGATCCACGTGCAGGGACTGGTGAAGTCCTACGGAAAGCTGGAGGTGCTGCGCGGCGTCGACTTCGACGTTGCACAGGGAAGCATCTTCGCGCTGCTCGGCTCCAACGGGGCGGGCAAGACCACGGCCATCCGCATCCTGTCGTCCCTGCTGCACGCCGACGGCGGCACCGCCACGGTCAACGGATTCAACGTGTTCAAGCAGGGCGCCGACGTTCGCAGGTCGATCAGCCTGACCGGCCAGTTCGCCGCCGTCGACGAGATCCTCAGCGGACGCGAGAACCTCGCGCTGATCGCGAGGCTGCGCCACGTGAAGCACCCTGAGCAGGTCGCGGATGCCCTCCTCGCTCGGTTCTCGCTCACCGACGCGGGCGGCCGCCGGGTCTCGACCTACTCGGGCGGCATGCGGCGACGGCTCGACATCGCGATGAGCCTCATCGGCAACCCGCCGGTCATCTTCCTCGACGAGCCCACCACCGGCCTCGACCCCGAGGCTCGCATCGAGGTATGGGATGCCGTCAAGGAGCTCGCGGCGGGCGGCACGACCGTGCTGCTCACCACGCAGTACCTCGACGAGGCCGAGCAGCTGGCCGACCGGATCGCGATCCTGCACAAGGGCCGCATCATCGTCGACGGCACGCTTGCGGAGCTCAAAGCGATGCTGCCGCCCGCGAAGGTCGAATACGTCGAGAAGCAGCCCAGCCTCGAAGACGTCTTCTTCGCGATCGTCGGCGACAAGGGTGACGAATCGGCGGATGCCGATGCCAGCAACGACCAGAACGAGTCCGGCCTCCCCGCCGGCGCGAAGTAAGAAGTAGGAGAGGACCATGACAACGACGACGACGACTCAGCTCGCGACCGGAACGCGGGCATCCACCGGATCGCACTTCTTCGGCGACACCGCGGTGCTCACCGGACGAACGGTCAAGCACATCACCCGCAGCCTCGACACCATCATCACGACCTGCATCATGCCCATCGGGTTCCTGCTGCTGTTCGTGTACGTGCTGGGCGGGGCGATCCACACCGGGACGAACACGTCCTACGTGAACTACCTGCTGCCGGGCATCCTGCTCATCACCGTGGCATCCGGCATCTCGTACACGGCCTACCGGCTGTTCCTCGACATGCAGGGCGGAATCTTCGAACGGTTCCAGTCGATGCCGATCGCACGGTCATCCGTGCTGTGGGCGCACGTGCTCACCTCGATGATCGCGAACGCGGTCTCCATGGTCGTGGTCGTGGGGGTGGCGCTCCTGATGGGCTTCCGCACCGGCGCGAGCGTGCTGGACTGGCTGGCGGTCGCGGGCATCCTGCTGCTCTTCACCCTGGCTCTGACCTGGATCGCCGTGATCCCGGGCCTGAGCGCCAAGAGCGTGGACGGCGCAAGTGCGTTCTCGTACCCGCTCATTTTCCTTCCGTTCATCAGCTCGGCGTTCGTGCCGACGGCATCCATGCCCGGTCCGGTCGCCTGGTTCGCGCAGTACCAGCCGGTCACGCCGATCGTGAACTCGATCCGCGACCTCTTCACCGGCCAGCCGGTCGGTGCAGACCTGTGGATCGCGCTGGCCTGGTTGGTGGGGATCCTGGTCGTCGCGTATGTGTTCGCTCAGGTGATCTACCGCAAGAAGATCTCTTAGGTCAGCGGGCCGAAAGGATCCGCGTTCCGGTCGCATGCCCCCGCCGCGCTGAACGCGCGGCTCCCGCCAGACCCAATGCCAGCGACCGGAACGCGGATCCTCTCGACCAGCCATCGCCATTCGCACGCCCAGTAGGGATGGGATGTGCGGACGGCGCTGGCGCGCCGGCGGTGTTGCTAGGCGATCGCGGCGTCGACGATCTGCTTCGCCTCGGACTGGACCTGGCGGAGGTGGTCTTGGCCGAGGAAGGACTCGGCGTAGATCTTGTAGACGTCCTCCGTGCCGCTGGGGCGAGCGGCGAACCAGGCGTTCTCGGTCACGACCTTCACACCGCCGATCGGGGCGTCGTTGCCCGGAGCGCGGGAGAGCTTCGCGGTGATCGGCTCACCCGCGAGCTCGGTCGCGGTGATGGCGTCACTGTCCAGCTTGCCGAGCTTCGCCTTCTGCTCCTTGGATGCCGCGGCATCCACCCGCTGATAGACCGGATCGCCGAACTGCTCCGTGAGCTCGCGGTACAGCTGCGACGGGGTCTTGCCCGTGACGGCGATGATCTCGCTGGCCAGCAGGGCGAGCAGGATGCCGTCCTTGTCCGTCGTCCACGCCGTGCCGTCCATGCGCAGGAACGACGCGCCGGCGCTCTCCTCGCCGCCGAACGCGACCGAGCCGTCGACGAGGCCGGGCACGAACCACTTGAAGCCGACCGGAACCTCCCACAGCCGACGACCGAGCGACTCGGCGACGCGGTCGATGATCGAGGATGACACCAGGGTCTTGCCGATCGCGGCATCCGGTCGCCAGTCCGGGCGATGCGTGTAGAGGTACTGGATGGCGACGGCCAGGTAGTGGTTCGGGTTCATCAGGCCGCCGTCGGGTGTGACGATGCCGTGCCGGTCGGAATCCGCATCGTTGCCGGTGAGCACGTCGAAGTCGTCCTTGTGCTTCAGCACGGATGCCATAGCCGACGGGCTCGAGGGATCCATGCGGATCTTGCCGTCCCAGTCCAGTGTCATGAAGCCCCACTGCGGGTCGATCGTCGGATTCACGACCGTGAGATCGAGGCCGTACTTCTCGCCGATCAGGGACCAGTAGTGGGCGCTGGCACCACCGAGCGGATCGGCGCCGATGCGCACGCCAGCCTTCTTGATGGCATCCACGTCGATGATGTTGCGAAGGTCGTCCACGTAGTGCTCGCGAAAGTCATAAGTGGCAACACCGCTCGGCTCTGCCCGGTTCACGTCGCGCAACCCGTCGGCGATGAGCTCGTTGGCGCGGTTCGCGATCCAGCTCGTGGCATCCGTGTCGGCCGGTCCACCGTGCGGCGGGTTGTACTTGAAGCCGCCGTCCCGCGGCGGGTTGTGGCTCGGAGTCACGACGATGCCGTCGGCCTGCGCGCCGTCAGGGTTGGCCCGGTTGTACGCGATGATCGCGTGGCTCACGGCAGGAGTGGGCGTGTAGTCGTCGTACTCGTCCATGAGCACGTCGACGCCGTTCGCCACGAGGACCTCGAGCGCGGTCGTCTGGGCCGGCATGCTGAGCGCGTGCGTATCGGCACCGATGAAGAGCGGCCCGCTCGTGCCCTGCGACTGGCGGTACTCCACGATGGCCTGAGTGACGGCGGCGATGTGATCCTCGTTGAAGGCCGTGTCGAAGGCGCTGCCGCGGTGACCGCTGGTGCCGAACACGACCCTTTGCTCGGACACCGAGGCATCCGGTTTCCGTTCGTAGTAGGCGCGAACGAGCGCCTCGACATCGATCAGGTCTGCTTCTGTTGCTGGAGTGCCTGCGCGATCCGACATGCGACCAAGTCTGACACCCCACCGGCGTCCCGTCGCGTCTCGCTGTGCGGCGCCGCGCAGATAGGCTTTTCGCCATGCCGGATGCCAACTCGCAGACGTACAGCTTTCTCGGGCCGTCCGGCACGTTCACGGAGGCGGCGCTCGCGCAGGTTCCCGAGGCGCAGGGCAAGCCGTGGCGCGCGGTCAACAACGTTGGCGAGGCGCTCGACGACGTGGTCACCGGTCGCAGCGTCGCCGCGATGATCGCGATCGAGAACTCGATCGAGGGCGGCGTCTCGGCCACGCAGGACGCCCTGGCCAGGATCCCCGAGCTGCGGATCATCGGCGAGTACCTGGTGCCGGTCGGGTTCGTGCTGGTGGCTCGGCCAGGAATGAAGCTGGCGGATGTGAAGACCGTTGCGGCGCATCCGGTCGCGTACGGACAGTGCAAGGAGTGGCTGGGCGCGAACCTGCCGGCGCACGACTACATGCCGGCCTCGAGCAACGTGGCGGCAGCCATTTCGCTGCTGGAGACGGACGCGGAAGGGCAGCCGATCAGCCCCGCCGACGCGGCCATCGCCCCGCCCGCGATCGTCGACCACCACGATCTCGAGCTGCTGGCGGAGAACATCATCGACAACCCCAACGCCGTGACGCGGTTCGCGCTCGTCAGCCGCACCCGGAGCATCCCTGAACCGACCGGCGCGGACAAGACGAGCCTCATCGTCGAGCTGCCCTCCGATCAGTCCGGAACGCTCGTCGAGATGCTCGAGCAGTTCTCCACGCGCGGCGTCAACCTCAGCCTGATCGAGTCCAGGCCCATCGGCGACGAGCTCGGACGGTACCGCTTCGTCATCGATGCCGACGGCCACGTGAAGGACGAGCGCGTCGCGGATGCCCTGCTCGGCCTGTTCCGGTTCAGCCCGAACATCAACTTCCTCGGCTCGTATCCGCGTGCCGATCGTGTTCCGGTCGACTACGACCCGCGCTACGCCGATGGAGTGTTCATCGAGGCCAGGGACTGGCTGCGCGGCCTGATCGGCGGCGAGCCCGAGGCCTGAACGCCTCTACCCTGGAGCGATGGATGCCCGCTACCGCTTCTCGTGCAGCACGTCCGAGGTCGACCGCGAGCTCGTGCATCGCTGGCTGAGCGAGCAGTCGTACTGGGCCCAGGGGCGGAAGCGTTCCGTGCAGGACGCCGCCATCGACAACTCGCGCAACTACGGAGTCTTCGATCAGGAGTCCGGTGAGCAGGTCGCGTACGCGCGGGTGGTGACCGACAGCGTCACGTTCGCGTGGCTGTGCGACGTGTTCGTGGATGCGTCCGTGCGCGGCCGCGGAGTCGGGGTGGCTCTCATCGAGGGGGTGGTCGCCGACCTCGAGCCGCTCGGGCTGAAGCGCATCGCGCTCGCCACGGGTGACGCGCACGGCCTGTACGCGAAGTTCGGCTTCGAGCCGCTCGCGGAACCGTGGAAGTGGATGACCCGTCAGGGCTGAGCGACCCATCCTCCCGTTCAGGTCGCAGTTTCTGTCGCTTCAACGGCTTGGATCCGACAGAAACTGCGACCTGAACGGAGGATGGGGGCGATTCACGAACGGGCGGGGACCCGCACGACGAGAGCTCCGGCATCCGCCCAGAAGTGCGCTCCGACGACCTCGCCGAAGCCATCGCCGTCGAGCTCGACCGGCTCGGCCCCCTCCACCTCGACGTGCACGGACGACCCGCGCAGGTAGGTGAGCATGCGGGCCTTGTCCGAGCCGGTGAAACGGATGATCTGCCTGCCGAACGCGGAGCGCCGCAGCACCCGGTTCTCCCACGTCACCTTGCGCCAGATGGCCAGCCAGCCGAAGATCGTGCGCGGCTGCACCAGCGCGATGTCGAGTTCGCCGTCGTCGAGGCTGGCGTCGGGCATGAGTTCCATGTTGCCCGGCAGCACGCCGCAGTTGCCGGCGAGAATCGTGCTCACGTGCGCCGAATGCGCCTG